>VBCP01000236.1:17863-19608 GCA_005888925.1 Betaproteobacteria bacterium
GTGCACGCCGTGCTCGGCCATCGCGCGCGGCATCGGCAGGAGCTGCAGCGTGGTCGCCGGGTGCATGTAGACGAGCAGCGTCTTCGACGGCCGGCCCTTCGGCAGAAAGCGGATGCCCTCGAGGTGGATGATGCCGCCCTTGCCGGCGAAGCCGTACACCTCGCGGAATTGCGAAGTCTCGGGAAACTGCACGTGCACCCATTCGGGCTGGACTTCGATTCTCATTCGGCTTTCGCTCCGGATAGTTTCACCGACCGGCTCCAGGTCTCGGCTTCGCGCGCCACGAACTGCGCGCTGTCGTGCAGGGATACTGCGCATGAGCGAGCGCTGTGGCCGCGCACAGCGTGAGCGCGGCTGTAAATCTCGTCATGCCAATCCGAAAAGGCGCGCGGCGTTTCCGCCGAGGATCTTCGCCTTGTCCTCGGCCGGCAGCGGCAGGCCTTCGACCAGCGCGGTGTCGTCGCCGATCAGCGGATCGTCGGAGCCGAAGAGCAGGCGCTCGGCGCCGACGATGCTATGGGCCATGAGCAAAGCGGGCGCGTAGAACGATGCGGTGTCGTAGTAGAGCCGCTTGGCGTATTCACTCGGCGGCTTGCTGATGTGCTTGCGGCAATCCGGGAACAGGCGATAGCCGTTGTCCAGGCGCTGCAGCAGCATGAGGAGCGCACCGCCGGTGTGCGCCATGATGTAGGGGAAGTTCGGATAGCGCTCGAAGACGCCGGAGTAGATGAGGCGCGACGCGGCCATCGTGGTGTCGAAGATGAAGCCCACGCGCAGCGGCAGCTCGAACTCCTCCTGCTGCAGGTTCGGCGGAAACATCGGGTGCTCGAATACCGGCAGGCGCAGCGCATCGAGCTTCGCCCACACCGGCTCGAAGCGCGCATCGTTGACCGGCACGCCGGCGATGTTCGAGCCGATCATCACGCCGTGCAGGCCAAGCTCGCCGACGATGCGGTCGATTTCTTTCATTGAAGAATCAACGTCGGCGAGCGGCAGGCTGCCGAGGCCGGCGAAGCGGTCCGGGTGCGCGCGCACGATGGCCGCAGTAGCGTCGTTCATCAGGCGCGCGAGCTCGACCTGCCGCGCCCCCTGCCAGTCGTAGACGTTCGGCGACGAGAGCGACAGCACGCGCATGTCGATGCCCTGCTTGTCCATCACGCGCAGGCGGTGCTCGATGTCGAAGAAGGCGTCGCGATACCACATGTAGGTATAGCCGTTCTTGCGCATCAGCGTCTGGCCCTGCGGCGTGGTGCTTCTTTCCAGCTCGAAGTCGCGCCACATCGCATCGAAGTAGCGCTGGTCGAAGAGGTGCGAGTGAACGTCGATCTTCATCCGACCACGAAGTCGAAGGCGCCCACGCTGCGCGTCTTCATTTGCATCAACAGCTCCGGGCGGAAGAGTCCATCGGCCTCGTTGCGCTGCTGGTTCGGAAAATAGAGCTGCGTGGTCAATACGCGCCCGCCCGGCGGCTGCACCTTGACGTGGATGTGCCGAGCCCGGCCCGGGTATTCCGCCGGCACGATGGTCTCGAGGCGATAGCGCCCCTCGGCGTCGGTGAACTGGTGCCCGCGGTAGCGGAAGCCCTGGTTGTCGTACTCGCCCTTCTCGTCGGCGTGCCAGAAATCGAGCAGCGCGTTCGCCATCGGCTTGCAATCGCGCGCAAGCACCCGTCCGGTGACCAGCAGCGTCGCTTTGCCGTCGGTCAGGGCATGGCGCTGCGGCGATTGCGGCTTGAAGAACGGGCC
>VBCP01000240.1 GCA_005888925.1 Betaproteobacteria bacterium
GATCCAGCCGGTGGTCTGGATCTGCAGCTTGAAGCGCTCGGCCGCGGGCTTCAGGCTCTCCGACTGCTCGTAGACCAGGTTGCCGAAGGCCTCGGAGGATTCGGCGTATTTGCGCGCGGCTTTCTGGCGCGTGAGGTCGGCGGTGAGCTCCTTGCGCACTTCCTCGAGCGGGCGCGTCTTGCCCGCCTGGATGCCGGTGAGCCGCACCACGTGGAAGCCGAACTCGCTTTGCGCGACCTGCAGCTCGCCCTGCTTCATCGAGAACACCGCGTCCTCGAAGGGCTTGACCATCGCGCCGCGGCCGAACCAGCCGAGGTCGCCGCCCTTTTCCGCCGAGCCCGAATCCTGCGACTGCTTCTTCGCCAGATCGGCGAAGGCGCCCGGGTTCTTCTTCAGCTCGGCGACCAGCTTGTCCGCCTCGTCCTTCGTCTTCACGAGGATGTGGCTCGCGCGGCGCTGCTCCTCGACGCGGAACGCCGCCGCGCGCTCTTCAAAGGCCTTCTTGATCTCGTCCTCGGTCACCGCTTCCTGCTTCGCCAGGTTCTCGGCCGAGAGCACGAGGTATTCGGCGCGCACGCGCTCGGGCGTGCGGAACTCCGCCGGGTTCGCGTCGTAGTACTCCTTGATCTTCGCCTCGTCGAGCTTGACCTGCGCGAGGTACTGCTTGGCCGGAATGCGCGCCTCGGCGACCTCGCGCTGCTGCACCTCGAGCGCCGCCAGGCGCGCCGCCACGGCGCGCGGCACGATGGTCGTGTCGCCGACCGAGCCCGCGAGCTGCTGGAACGAGATGCTCTGGCGCAGCCGCTCGGCGAACTGCCGCGCGCTGAGCGGCGGGTTCTGCGAGCGGGCGATGCGCTCGAAGGCCTCCTCGGAGAATTTGCCGTCGGCCTGGAACTCCGGCACCGAGAGAATCAGATCGGTGAGCCGCCGGTCGTCGATGTAGAGGTTGCGCTTCGCCGTCTCGGTGGCGACCAGGCGTTCGGCCACCATCTGGTCGAGCACCGCGCGGCGCGTCTCGGGATTGTCGAACGCCGCCGGGTCGACGCGCCCGCCGAACATGCGCCGGACCTGCTCCTGCTGCGCTCGCACCTGCTCGCCGAACTCGCGCTGCGAGATGTCAGAGCCGTTGACGCTCGCCACCGTGTCGCGGCCGCCGGTGAAGCGCGTGTAGGATTCGATGCCCCAGGTCGCGAAGGTGATCGCGATCAGCCCGAGGAAGACCTGCAGGATCCGCTTGTTCTTCTGGACGAAATCGAACATGGAAGGGACGCGATTTTAGCAGCGAAAAAGCTCCTGGTCGCGCTCGCTGCGGCTGCGCTGGCCTCCTGCGCCCACCAGGTCCGGGAGCATCCGCTCACCGGCAAGATCTGGGACGCACGCGCCGCTGCCTTTGTCTCGACCGACCCATTGTTCGAGCGGGCCTCGCGCGCGCGGCACGTGATCCTCGGCGAGATTCACGACAACCCGGAGCACCATCGGCTGCAGCGCGTGGTGCTCGAGTCGCTCGCCGCGCGCGGCGGCCCGCGGCTGCTCGCGATGGAGCAATTCGACAGCGAGCATCAGGCAGCGATCGATGCCGCTCGTGCGAGCGGTGCGGATGCAGAGGCACTGGCCGACGCCGGGCACTTCGATCGCAAGGGCTGGGGCTGGCCGCTTTACCGGCCGCTGGTGCAATTCGCCCTCGAGAGCGGCTGGCCGCTAGTCGCAGCCAACCTTTCCCGCACCGAAGCGCGTGCACTGGTCGCCGATCCCGGCCGCTCTGAATTGGCGCCCGCGGCACCGTCGGTGAGAGGCGCATTGGAGCGCGACATCATCGACGGCCACTGCGGCGCCGCGCCGGAGCCGAAGCGCCTTGGCGGCATGGTCGAGGCGCAACGCGCCCGGGATGCGCGCATGGCATCGGTGCTAAAAGAGCGCAGCGTGCTCATCGCCGGCAGCGGCCACGCGCGGCGCGACCGCGGAGTGCCGCTCTACCTCGCAGCCGACGAGGTGCTCAGCATTGCGTTCGTGGAAGTGGAACCGGGAATGGCAAGGCCGCAGGATTTCGCGGACGCGGCAAGCTACGACTATCTGTGGTTCACGCCGCGCGCGGCGCGCGACGATCCGTGTTCCTAATTCAATCGATGGTGATCCGCGCAGCCTTGACCACGCGCGCCCATTTCACCATGTCTTCCTTGAGCGCCGCGGCGAGTTGCTCCGGCGTGCCACCGACGACTTCGGCGCCCTGCGCCGCCACGCGTTCGCGCACGTCGGCGCCGGCGAGCGCTTTCACCATGGCGCCGTGCAGCTTCACGATGACCTCGCTGGAGGTGCCTGCGACGGTGAAGAGACCCACCCAGAAGTCCGCGTTGTAGCCCGCGACCGCGTCGGCAACCGGTGGGACCTCGGGGGCGACGGACGAGCGCTTGAGGG
>VBCP01000238.1 GCA_005888925.1 Betaproteobacteria bacterium
TCGCGGGACAGCTCTCGCTGGGGCACGCGCTCTACGTCGGCGTCGGCGCGTATACAGCGGGGGCGCTCTTCGTTCACTACGGCATTGGTCCCTGGGTCGGACTGTGGCTCGCCATCGCGCTCTGCGTAGCGCTGGGACTCCTGATCGGCTTCCTCGCCTTCCGCTTCGCCATCTCCGGCGTTTACTTCGCGCTCCTCACCATCGCCTTCGCCGAGTTCACGCGCATCGGCTTCGACCACCTCGACTGGACCGGCGGCCCGGGCGGCATGTTCCTGCGCGTCGCGCAGCGCGACACCTGGGACCTCGCCAACTTCCGCGGCCCGCCGCTCATGTACTACTACGCGATGCTCGCGCTCACGGCCGGCGCCTTCGGGGCCTGCTTCCTGCTGCTGAGGAGCAAAGCCGGCTACTACTGGCAGGCGATCCGCGAGAACGAGGAGGCCGCGCAGGCGCTCGGCATCAACAGCTTCCGCTGGAAAATGCTCGCGGTGGCGATCAGCTCGGCGATGACCGCGGTGTCGGGCGTGTTCTTCGCCTTCTACTACAACAACCTCTTCCCCGAGCAGATCTTCCACATCAGCCGCTCGATCGAGATCATCCTCGGGCCAGATCTTCCACATCAGCCGCTCGATCGAGATCATCCTCGGGCCGGTGATCGGCGGCGTCGGCACCCTCTTCGGCCCGGTGCTCGGCGCCGCGGTGCTGACGCTGCTCTCCGACGGCATCACCGAAGGGCTCGCCCTGCTCGGCTGGGAGATCCCGGGAATCAAGCAGGTGTTCTACGGCCTGGTGCTGCTCGCCGTGGTGATGTTCCTGCCGCATGGCATCTGGCCTACTCTCGCGCGGAAGCTGCGGCTATGAGCGCGCTCCTCGAAGTGCGCTCGATCAGCAAATCGTTCCGCGGCCTGCGTGCGGTGCACGCGGCCTCGTTCGAGATCCCCGAGGGCGACATCAACGGCCTGATCGGCCCGAACGGCGCCGGTAAGACCACCATCTTCAATATGATCGCCGGCGTCTATGCCCCGGACGCCGGCGAAATTATTTTCCAGGGGAAACCCATCCACGGCCTGCGCCCGGACCAGGTCTGCGCCGCCGGCATCGGCCGCACCTTCCAGATCGTGAAGCCGTTCGCCGGACTCACCGTGCTCGACAACGTCATGGTCGGCGCATTCCTGCGAGCCGCGACCGCCCAGGATGCGCGCAAGCTCGCCGGCGATATCGTGGAAAGACTGGGCCTCGGCCCGAAGCGCGACCTGCCCGCTTCCTCGCTCACGCTGCCCGACCGCAAGCGCCTCGAGGTGGCGCGCGCGCTCGCCACGCGGCCGAAGCTGCTGCTGCTCGATGAAGTGATGGCTGGGCTGCGTCCCACCGAGTGCGACCAGATGGTCGAGGTGTTCCGCGACCTCAACCGCAAGTACGGCACCACGATCCTCCTGATCGAGCACGTGATGCGCGCGGTGATGGCGCTCGCCAAGCACATCGGCGTCCTGCACCACGGCGAAGTGATCGCGCGCGGCACGCCCGAGCAGGTGGTGCGCGATCCGGCGGTGCTCGAGTGCTATCTCGGCGAGGACGCGGAAGTCTGATGCTGAGCGTCAGCGACCTGGACCTTTTCTATGGCGACGCGCAGGCGCTCGACCGCGTGTCGCTCGAGGTGCCGCAGGGCGAGATCGTCGCCATCGTCGGCGCGAACGGCGCCGGCAAGTCCTCGCTCATCCGCAGCATCGCCGGCATCGAGATCCCGCGCGCCGGCTCGATCACGTTCAAAGGCGAGCCGATCACCGGGCTGGAATCGCACCGCACCTGCAACCTCGGCATCGGCCAGGTCGCCGAAGGCCGCCAGGTCTTTCCCTCGCTCACGGTGCTCGAGAACCTCGAGATGGGCGCGATGATCCCGCGGGCACGCGCCGGTGCGAAGCGTCAGCTGGAGGATGTATTCGCACTGTTCCCGCGCCTGAAGGAGCGCAGCACGCAGATCGCCGGCACCATGTCCGGCGGCGAGCAGCAGATGCTCGCCATCGGCCGCTGCCTGATGGGCGCGCCCGAGCTCATCATGTTCGACGAGCCCTCGCTCGGCCTCGCGCCGCTGGTGGTGCAGGAGGTGCTGCGCACCATCCACCTCCTGAACGAGCGCGGCCTCACCATCCTGCTGGTCGAGCAGAACGTCGCCGTGTCGCTCAAGATCTCGCAGCGCGCCTACGTGCTCGAGAACGGCCGCATCGTCATGAGCGGCTCGGGCACGGAGCTGCTGCACAACGACCGCGTGCGCCAGGCCTATCTCGGGCTCTAGCGATGGAGTAAGGTATCGGCCAGGGAGGAGGTTCGATGAAAACCGCACTTGCCATCATTGCGCTCGTCATATCCGCCTATGCCAGCGCGGCGGAGATCAAAGGGCTCTCGACGATCGCGCTGCAAAGCGTGGTCGAGGAGTTGGTGCCGCAATTCGAGATGGCAAGCGGCCACAAGGTGAGCATCGCATTCGGACTCGGCGTCGCCATGGTGAAACGGATACAGGACGGCGAGGCGGCGGACTTCGTGCTTGCGCCGCGCAGCGCCATCGACGGCTTGCTCAAGGCCGGCAAGCTCGCGCGGGGCTCCGACGCCACCCTTGCCCGCTCCAGCGTCGGCGTCGCGGTGCGCAAAGGCGCGCCGAGGCCGGATATCTCCACGCCCGAGGCGCTGAAGCGCACGCTGCTTGCCGTGCGGGCCATCAGCTATTCCAACCCGGCCTACGGCGGCGCGAGCGGCGTGCACTTTGCCAAGGTGCTCGAACGGCTCGGCATCGCCGACGAGATGAAAGCGAAGACGCGATTCCCGCCGGAAGGCGGCTTCACCGCGCGCCTGCTCGCTGCGGGAGAAGTCGACCTGGCGGTGCAGCAGATCGGCGAGCTGATCTCGGCGCCGGGCGTCGAGCTGCTCGGTCCGCTGCCGGCAGATCTGCAAAGCGTCACGACGTTCGCGGCCGCGATTCCGCTGTCCGCCTCGCAACCCGATGCCGCGACGGCGCTGATCCGGTACCTCCAATCGTCCGCGGCCATGGCCGTCATCAAGGCCAAGGGATTGGATCCGATCGGTCAGCCCTAGACTGCGGCGGCTTTATGAGCGCGGGACCACTGCCGGGCTCGCGCGCGACGCGCTGCATGATGCGGGCGCTGGCTCTGTGCATCGGCATCATGGCGAGCGCGGCGTACGCCCAGGGCGACGCGTACACCGAGGTGTTCTATCCGAGCGGCAGCCTGCGCATCCAGGCGTATCTCTACCGGCCGCAGGGCGACGGCCCCTTCCCGGTCGTGATCTACAACCACGGCTCGCGCGACGGCCGCGAAAGAAAGTCCGTGCCGTTCGAATACGTCGGCCGGATGCTGACGAGCGCCGGGTATGTCGTGCTGGTGCCGGAACGGCCTATCTGTACCGGCCGCAGGGCGACGGCCCCTTCCCCGTCGTGATCTACAACCACGGCTCGCGCGACGGCCGCGAAAGAGAGTCCGTGCCGTTCGAGTACGTCGGCAGGATGCTGACGAGCGCCGGGTATGTCGTGCTGGTGCCGGAACGGCGCGGCTATGGAAAATCCGACGGCGCGATCTGGTGGCACGACGTCGGTAACGACAGCTCGCAATTGGTGGCGCGGCTCCAGGCCGAGACCGACGACGTGCTCGCCGCGCTCGGCTATCTGCAACGCTCGGGTTCGCCGATACCAAGCGCATGGCCGTCATGGGCTGGTCATTCGGTGGCATCGTCACCATGTTCGCTGCCAGCCGCAGCCGCGCCTTCCGCGCCGCCGTCAACCAGGCCGGCGCCGCGCTGAGCTGGAATTCGAATCCCGCATTACGAGCGGCGCTCATCGCCGCGGCCGAAAAGACAACCACGCCGGCCCTGCTCATGGTCGCCGCCAACGACCGCACCACCTCCTCCATCACGACGCTCGCGGATATCTACAAGGCGCGCGGCATTCCCCATCGCGCCGTGATCTACGAGCCTTTCACTCCGCGGCAGGGCCGCCCAGGCGCGCCGGGACATGCGCTGTTCTCGGCCCAGGGCACGGCGGTGTGGGAAGCGGACGTCGTGCAGTTTCTCGGCCATCAGCTCAGGCTTGACTTGCCGGCGCACGCCGTTGATAACAGCCCCGGCGCGCCGAACGCCGCGCGGCACTGAAGGAAACTGAGGGGACAACGATATGACCGCCGGTGCATTGCTGCTCTTCGCCGTTCCGTTCATCGCAGCCGCGCAGTCCCTTTCTCCCCACCAGCGCCTGGCGCGCGACATCTGGAAGGAGCTGGTCGAGATCAACACCGTCACCGCCACCGGCGACACGGCAAAGGCGGCCGAGGCGATGGCGGCGCGGCTGCGAAGCGCGGGGTTTCCGGCGGCCGACGTGCGCGTCTTCACGCCGGCGCCGCGCAAGGGCAATCTCGTCGCTCGGCTGCGCGGCAGCGGCGCGAAGAAGCCGATCCTGCTCCTCGCGCACATCGACGTGGTCGAGGCGAAGCGCGAGGACTGGTCGATGGATCCCTTCAAGCTGCAGGAGAAGGACGGCTACTTCTACGGCCGCGGCAGCGCCGACGACAAATTCATGGCGGCGGCGTTCGTCGCCAACCTGATCCGCTACCGCCAGGAAGGCTTGCGTCCCGAGCGCGACCTCATCGTGGTGCTCGAGACCGACGAGGAGATCGGCGACGCCAACAGCCTCGGCATCCGCTGGCTGCTCGCCAACCATCGCGACCTGATCGACGCGGAATTCGCGCTGAACGAAGGCGCGGGCGTCGGGCTGAAGAACGGCAAACCGCTGCGCCACGGCCTGCAGACGGCCGAGAAGGTGCCGGTCAACTACCGGCTGGAAGTGAAGAACGCCGGCGGGCACAGCTCGCTGCCGGTGAAGGACAACGCCATCTACCGCCTCGCCGAAGGCCTGGCGCGCCTTTCGAAGCACGACTTTCCCGTGAAGCTCAACGAGACCACGCGCCTGTGGTTCGAGCGCAGCGCGGCAACCGAGGATGCGCAGACCGGCGCCGACATGAAAGCCGTCGCAGCCGGGCGCGCCGACGCGGCGGCGCTCGCGCGCCTGTCGGCGAAAGCGAACTACAACTCGCAGCTGCGCACCACCTGCGTCGCGACGATGCTCGAGGGCGGGCATGCTGCGAACGCGCTGCCGCAGAGCGCGCGCGCCACCGTCAACTGCCGCGTGCTGCCCGGCGAGCCGATCGAGGAAGTGGAGAAGGCGCTGCGCGGCGTGCTCGCCGACGAGCAGATTTCGCTCACGCGCACCGGCGAGTTCGTCGCGAGCCCGCCCTCGCCGCTGCGGCCGGACCTGATGCAGGCGATCGAGAAGCTGACCGCGCGGCGCGACCGACGGCCGGTACTTGCGCAATGCGGGCATCCAGACCTACGGCCACTCGGGCCTCGCCGGCGACGTCGACGACGTGCGCATCCATGGCAGGGATGAGCGCGTCGGTGTGAAGGCCTTCGACGACGGTCTCGAATATCTCTACCGGCTGGTCAAGGCGCTTTCCTCGGGCGGGGTATGAACCGCCGATCGTTCTGCCACGCCGCTGCCGCGCTTGGCGCAACCGCATGGCTGCCGGCACGCGCGCAAGGCGCGAAGACCAGGCTCATTCTGCTGGGCACCGGCGGCGGGCCGCGCCCGCGGAAGGAGAACGTGTCGGCGTCGCAGGTCATCGTCGTC
>VBCP01000239.1 GCA_005888925.1 Betaproteobacteria bacterium
CAAAGAGCCCCCCGGACCCTCACGGACAATGATGCAGATTGAGTCGGTGAAAGCGGCTTATCGCCGCTACGCGGCTGTCTACGATGCGGTGTTCGGCCCGGTGCTGCAGCCCGGGCGCAAGGCGGTGGTGCAGGCGCTGCGGGTGCGCCCCGGCGAGCGCGTGCTCGAGGTCGGGGTCGGCACCGGCCTATCGCTGCCGCTCTATCCGCGCGACGTGAAGATCACCGGCATCGATGTATCCCGCGAGATGCTCGAGAAGGCGCGCCGCCGCGTCGCGCGGCGCCGGCTGGCCAATGTCGAGGCGCTGCTCGAGATGGACGCCGAGAAGATGGATTTCGCCGACGCGAGCTTCGACAAGGTGGTGGCGATGTACGTGGTTTCGGTGGTCGAGCGCCCGGCGCGGCTGCTCGAGGAACTCCACCGTGTGTGCCGGCCCGACGGCGAGATCTTCCTCGTCAACCACGTGCGCTCCGACAACCGCTTCGTCGCCGCCGTGGAGAAGGGCCTCGCGCGCTTCTCCGACAAGCTCGGGTTCCGTCCCGACTTCGAGCTGCGCGACATGGTGTCGGGCGCCGATCAGCTGACCGAGCTCTCGCGCATCAACTTCTTCTGGAAAGTGATGCGCCTCAGGAACGGCGTCGCACACCGCCTGCCTTAACTGGTTCGGGCTCCGTCCCCGACTACGAAAAGGGGCGCCGCCAGAACGCCCTGCAGTACCGCCGAAATCCCGTAGAGCAACGCAGTGACGGTCGCCTGCTCGGGCGCGACGCCGAGCGCGCCGAGCACCACGACCGCCGAGAGCTCGCGCGCGCCGAAGCCGCCCCAGCCGAGCGGCATCGCGCCCATGATGAAGATCGGCGCCGCGGCAGCGAGCATCAGCGGATAGCTCAAGCTCACGCCAGCGGCGAAGCCGCACAGCCATAGCGCCGCCGCCGAGAACAGCTGCACCAGCACCGAGAGCCATACCGAGCGCAGGATCGGACCGCCCGATTGCAGCGCCTGGCGCCTAGCGCGTTCGGCACGCTGGACCGGCAGCGGCAGCCACGGCAGCGCGAGTGCCACGATCAGGCCGGCGCAATAGGCCCAGATCTGCCTTTCCGCCGGGACCAATCCCGCCGCCATTGCGCCGAGCAGCGCGACGAGCGAACTTGCGCACAGGATCCACAGCCCGCTCAGCCGGTCGAGCAATACGGAGAGGCCGGAGCGCAGCAGCGGGTTGTTCAGCTGTTGCGCGAGCTGGTAGCCGCGCAGCAGATCGCCCGAGACGGTGGCGCCGGGCAAGAGCACGTTCATCGTCATGCCGCGGAAATACATGCGCGCGAGCGCACCCAGCGGAGCGCTCAATCCCAGGCCGCGGGCGATGGCCGCCCATCGCGCAGCGGAAAAGATGTTGGATACGACCGACGCCATCACCGCGGCGGCGAACCAGCGCAGGTCGATCGCCGCGAGCTCTCGCGCGAGCGCGGCCGGATCGGCGTACCACACCACCGCGGCGAGCAGGACGAGGCCGAGGGCGAAGCGCCCCGCAGTTCGTCCCGGGGTTTTCAATGGCCTTTTCTGGGTTGGCGCCGGAGCAGGTATTGCGGCCGTCCCTGAGGCTCGTGGTAGATGCGCGTCAGGAGCTCGCCGATCAGGCCGGTGGCGACGAGCTGCACGCCGATCAGCGCGAGCAGCACGCCGAGGAGCAGCAGCGGCCGGCCGCCGATGTCCGCGCCGAGCACGAGCTTTTCTACGGTAAGCCACAGGAGGATCAGGAAGCCCGCCGCGCCGAGCGCGAGCCCGACCCCGCCGAAGGCCTGCAGCGGCCGGTGCAGGAAGCGCATCAGGAACTTGATCCACAGGAGATCGAGCAGCACGCGGAACGTGCGGTCGATGCCGTATTTCGACTCGCCGCGCGTGCGCGCATGGTGACGCACCGGCACCTCGACGATGTTGGCGCCGACCTCCGCGGCGAGCGCCGGGATGAAGCGGTGCAGCTCGCCGTAGAGCCGCAAGCCGCGGATCACGTCGGCGCGATAGAGCTTGAGCGCGCAGCCGTAGTCGTGCAGCTTCACGCCGGTCACCCGCGAGATCACCATGTTCGCCGCCGCCGACGGCAGCTTCCTCGACACCGTGCGGTCCTGGCGATCCTTGCGCCACCCGGAGATGACGTCGATGTCCGGCCGCTCATCGAGCAGCTTGAGGAGCTCGGGCACATCCTCCGGATCGTTCTGCAGGTCGCCGTCGAGCGTGACGATGATCTCGCCCTGCGCGGCGTCGAAGCCCGCCTGCAGCGCCGCCGATTGTCCGTAGTTGCGGATGAGGTAGAGCGGCTTGAGCCACGGCCGATCGGCGGCCAGCGCCTCGAGGGCGGCGGCGGAGCCGTCGCGGGAGCCATCGTCCACGCAGATCAGCTCGAAGCTTTTCCCGGAGCGCTGCATCGCGCCGCCCACGCGTGCGACCAGGTCGGCGAGGTTGGCCTCCTCGTTGTAAACCGGGATGACTACGGAGACTTGGACCAAAGGGCTCAAAGGCAGGAGCGCGGGGCTATCGGGCAGCACGTTTCAGTCTAGCCGCCGCAGCGGCGATGCAGCAAATGCCGATCGCGCGCTGGAAGAGGTCCGCCTGCGGATACTCGTTCGGATAGCCGAGCACCAGCGCCACCGCGCACGCAGTCAGGAGCAGCGCCAGCGTCCACTGGGCGAGTGGCCGTTCGCCGAATTGCCGCGTGCGCTCTGCAAGCCAGAGTGCGCAAATCGCGGCGAGCCAGCCGCCGAAGGCGCCGGCCAGGATGTCGAGCGGCCAGTGCACCCCGACCACGGCGCGCGATAGCGCCACTACCACCGCGAGCGCCACGATCGCGCAGGTCCAGAGGCGCATGCCGAGGCCGAGCGCGAAGAGGCCGGCGATGGCGAAAGCCGTCGTCGCATGGCCGGAAGGAAAGGAGTGAGCCTGGTAAGCGCGCCCGATGATGTGCGCGTCGTTGCCGAGCACGGCGGGCGGCCGCGCCACGTCGACGAACTGCTTCATGCCGTGCACCCAGAGCGTGCCGAGCAGCGCGAGGAAGGCGAGCGCCCAGAGCAGATCCGGCCGCCGCCGCCAGAGCCAGCTTCCTCGACACCGTGCGGTCCTGGCGATCCTTGCGCCACCCGGAGATGACGTCGATGTCCGGCCGCTCATCGAGCAGCTTGAGGAGCTCGGGCACATCCTCCGGATCGTTCTGCAGGTCGCCGTCGAGCGTGACGATGATCTCGCCCTGCGCGGCGTCGAAGCCCGCCTGCAGCGCCGCCGATTGTCCGTAGTTGCGGATGAGGTAGAGCGGCTTGAGCCACGGCCGATCGGCGGCCAGCGCCTCGAGGGCGGCGGCGGAGCCGTCGCGGGAGCCATCGTCCACGCAGATCAGCTCGAAGCTTTTCCCGGAGCGCTGCATCGCGCCGCCCACGCGTGCGACCAGGTCGGCGAGGTTGGCCTCCTCGTTGTAAACCGGGATGACTACGGAGACTTGGACCAAAGGGCTCAAAGGCAGGAGCGCGGGGCTATCGGGCAGCACGTTTCAGTCTAGCCGCCGCAGCGGCGATGCAGCAAATGCCGATCGCGCGCTGGAAGAGGTCCGCCTGCGGATACTCGTTCGGATAGCCGAGCACCAGCGCCACCGCGCACGCAGTCAGGAGCAGCGCCAGCGTCCACTGGGCGAGTGGCCGTTCGCCGAATTGCCGCGTGCGCTCTGCAAGCCAGAGTGCGCAAATCGCGGCGAGCCAGCCGCCGAAGGCGCCGGCCAGGATGTCGAGCGGCCAGTGCACCCCGACCACGGCGCGCGATAGCGCCACTACCACCGCGAGCGCCACGATCGCGCAGGTCCAGAGGCGCATGCCGAGGCCGAGCGCGAAGAGGCCGGCGATGGCGAAAGCCGTCGTCGCATGGCCGGAAGGAAAGGAGTGAGCCTGGTAAGCGCGCCCGATGATGTGCACGTCGTTGCCGAGCACGGCGGGCGGCCGCGCCACGTCGACGAACGGCTTCATGCCGTGCACCCAGAGCGTGCCGAGCAGCGCGAGGAAGGCGAGCGCCCAGAGCAGATCCGGCCGCCGCCGCCAGAGCGGCAGGCACAGCGCGAACGCCACCATGCCGTCGCCGAGCACCGTGAGGTTGGCCCACAGCGTGTCGCTCGTCGCGGGACCGATCTTGTTCAGCGCCAGAAATATGGCGCGGTTCGCATCCAGCCCATAGATGGTGACGAAACCGAGCGCGGCGATTGCCGGCACCAGCCAGCTCCGCCAGTGCTTCAAGCGCGGATTCTCGCGAGCACGATGCCGCGCTTCGAGTAAAGGAGGTCGTAGCTCAGGCCCGCCGGCAGCTCGGTCAGGCGGTTCGCCTTCGTCACGACGACGTCGCCCGGCCGCGGCTCGCGGCTCGGCGTCGGCGCGCCGCGGTAGACGCTGAAGCTCGGCGCGTTCAAGCGCCACATCACGGGCTCGAGGTGGCGCTCGCGGCAAAGGAGCGCGGCCTCCTTGATCGAGGCCTGCTGCGCGTAGCCGGCCGCCGGCACGACCAGCGTCGAGAGCGCGGCCACCGCGGCCAGGCCGAAGACGGCGAGCTTGCGCGGCAGCGGCGTCGCGTGCTCGAGCATCGCGAACACGACGAGCGCGCTGATGACGGCGAAAAACCCGAAGTAGAAGGTATCGAATCGCTCGAGCGCCGCGCCGAGCACCTCGCGATAGAAGGCGTCGGGCACGTGCCCGAGGGAGTAGTTGACGACGTAGGGCAGCCCGAGGAGCGCGAGGAAGAAAGCGAGCACCGGCACCATCGGCCAGAACGCCGCCTCCACATCGCCGTGCACCGCCATCAGCACCGCGAGCCCGGTATAGCCATAGAGCACGTAATGCGGCAGCTTGGTCCCCGAGAGCGAGAAAAACACGAAGACGAACGCGAACCAGAGCAGCAGGTAGAGCTGGAGGTCGTCGCGCCACACGGTGCGGATGCGCAGCGCGAGGGGCACCAGGAGCGCGGTGAACGGCAGGCTGAGGATCAGCACCACTGGGAAGTAATAGAGCAGGCTGCCCGTGTGGCCTGACACCGGTCCGCTGAAGCGCCCGACGTTGTGCTTCATGATGAAGCCATCGACGAAGGCGCGTCCCTCTTTCAGCAGGATGACCACGTACCAGGGCGCCGCAATGACCAGCAGGAGGAGCAGCGCGCGCCAGTCGAACACCGCGCGCGCCCAGGTCCGAATGTCCCTTCTGAAAAGACAAAAAGCGAGGGTCGTGGCGAAGGGGATGAGTATGGCGATCGGTCCCTTCGCCAGCACACCGAGCGCGATCGCCGCGTGCGTCGCGTAAAGCCATCTTCGCTCGCCGCTCGACAGATGCAGCCACGCCGCGAACATCGCGGCCGCGAGCAGCGCATTCAGCAGCGCGTCCGCGGTCGCGGCGCGGCCGATGATGTACACGCCGAGCGAAGTGGCGAGGAGCGCGGCGGCGAAAAGGGCGCGCTCGATGCCGTAATGGCGCCTGACGAAGAGGTAGGTGAGCCACGCCCAGGCGGTGGCGCACAGCGCGGAGGGCAGGCGAAAGGCCCATTCGGTCGGCCCGAGCAGCGCGACGCTCGCCGCCTGCAGCCAGTAGACCAGGATCGGCTTGTCGTAGCGCGGCTCGCCGTTGAGAGTGGTCGAGAGGAAATCGCCGCGCTGGAACATCTCGAGGGTCGCCTGGCTGAAGGCGCCTTCGTCGACGTCGAACAGCGGCGCCGCGCCGAGCATCCAGAAGAAGCTCGCGAGGACCGCGGCGACCGTCAGCCATCTCGCCCCACCTTCCCTCATGGGGCGCGGATTCTACGCGTGCGCCGTAAGTCTGCAGTCCAGCTTGCCAATCGGGGTCTGACCGGTGTCGCTCGGCGGCCCCGTGCAGGGGTCTGACCCCGGTTTGGGTTTGCTAAGATGGCCGGATATAGGAGGCACCATGTTCGGACGCCTGCACCACGTTGCTTACCGCTGCCGGGACGCGCAGCGCACGGTCGATTTCTACACGAAGGTCGTCGGTCTGAAGTATGTCGCCGGGCTGATGCCGCCCGAGAACCACAAGCCGTCGTGGCCGCTGAACGAGCCCGGACAGCCGGCGCGCAAGGTGCTCGGCGAGGAAGCCGATTCGATCCACATCTTCTTCGAGCTCGGCGACGGCAGCTACCTCGCCTTCTTCGACGTGCCGGGCGGCGGCGACGACAGCCAGGACCCGACGCCGTGGTGGGTGAAGCACATCGCTTTCGAGGTGGCCGACATGAAAACGCTCACCGAGGGCAAGAAGCGGCTGGAAGCGCACGGCGTGCAGGTGCTCGGTCCCAAGGACCACGGCATGTGCCAGTCCATCTATTTCATGGACCCCGACGGCCACCGGCTCGAGATGACGGTGCGCACCGAGCAGGCCGACACCTGGCAGCAGCTCGCCGGCGACGCGCAGAAGGAGCTCGCCCGCTGGAACGAGCTCAAGAAACGCAAATACGGCCCCGCGCCGGCCGGGAAGGACAAGATCCCGGCGATGCCCGCCGACAGCACCGTCGTCAGCGCGTAGGTGTGACAGCACTGCTCGGCGCCGCGCTCGTCGCGCTGGCGACCGCGGCGTCGGCACAGTCTTACCCGAACAAGCCGATCCGCCTGCTGCTGACGTTCTCCTCCGGCGGCCAGGCGGACCTGCTCGCTCGTAGCGTGACCGAGAAGATGCGCGCGTCGCTCGGCCAGCCGATCGTCATCGAGCCCAAGCCCGGCGCGGGCGGCAATCTGGCGATGGAAGCGACGGCAAAGGCGCCCGCCGACGGCTACACCATGGTGTTCGGTACGCCGGCGGTGGCGATCAACGGCAGGCTGTACAAGCAGCTCTCCTACGATCCGCTGAAAGACCTCGCGCCCGTTTCACTCGCCGCCTGGGGACCCTATGTGGTCTATGCGAGCGGCGCGCTGCCGGTGAACTCGATGAGCGAGCTCGTCGCCTACGCCAAGGCGAAGCCGGGCGAGCTGAACTACGCCTCGGTCGGCATCGGCAGCGGCACGCATCTCGCCGCGGTGCTCTTCACGCTGGCGGCGGGTGTGCAGATGACGCACGTGCCTTACAAAGGCATCCAGCAGGTCGCGCCCGATCTCGTCTCGGGCAGCGTGCACCTCACCTTCAACGCGCTCGGCCCGCTTGCGCAGTTCGTGCAAAGCGGACGCGTGAAGATGCTCGCCACCACCGGGCCGCGGCGCATCGCGCAGATTCCCGACGTGCCGACGCTCGACGAGTCGGGGCTGCCGGGCTTCGAAGCGGCAGGCTGGTACGGTTTCTTCGCCGCCGCCGGCACGCCGCGCGAGGTGCTGCAAAAGCTGAACGCCTCGATCGTAGCCGCGGTCAACGATCGCGAGATCAGCGAGCGCATCGAAAAGATGGGCTTGGTCCCTTCGCCGCAGACGATCGAAGAGGCCGCGCGCTTCGTCGCCGCGGAAGCGGACAAATGGGGCCGCGCCGTCACCGCCTCGGGCGCGACCGCCGAATAACTTCATGTCGCGCCGCCATGGACGCAGTAAGCATTCGGCACGCGGCGCGAGCATCGTGCTGGTCGTGGTGTTCGTTGTTGTCGGCCTGGTCTTCGTTTACTTGGGTTGGGGATTCTTTGTGGTGTACCAGGAACGCCAGCAGATGGGGCGCATAGCCCAAGCCATTAGAGCCGCCGATGCCTGGAAGAGTGCGATCGAAGCACAGTACCGCGACAAGAAAAGCTTGCCGCGCGATGCCAGCGCGTTGCCCGGCGGCACTCCAAAGGCAACGAGTCCTTACGGCAAGGTCAGTCTCGACGCCGAGGGTATCCTTACGATCACCTTGACGCCCGAGGTCGGATCCGAGGCGGGCAAAACCATCGTCCTCGCGGCGCAACCTTCGGCGAACGGTCTGCAATGGCGCTGCGGATCCGCCGTGATCAACCCTAAATTGCTGCCCGGCAACTGTCGCTCCGAACCGCGGCGATAGCCGCGCGATTCACGGTTAGTGAAAGTTCATCCCGCCATCGACGTTGATCGTCTGCCCGGTGATGAACGCGGCATCGTCGGAGCACAGGAACACCACGGTGCCTTCGAGGTCCTGCGTGCCGGCGGCGCGCTTGATCGACTGCGCGCCGATCATCGCCTCGCGCTGCTGCGGAGTGACGGTGGCGCGCGGCACCTCGGTGTAGACCGGCCCGGGCGTGATGGCGTTGACGTTGATGCCGAACTCGCCGAGCTCCTTCGCCATCGCGCGAGTCATCGTCAGCACGGCGCCTTTGCTCGCCACGTAGTGCAGATAGTTCGGGCGGCCCATGAACACCACGCCCGAGGAGATGTTGACGATGCGGCCGCTCGCCTGCTTGCGCATCTGCGGCACGACGGCCTTCGACGCTAACCACACCCCCCGCACGTTCACGCCCATCAGCTGATCCCACTCCGCGAGGGGGATTTCCCAGAACGGTCGCATCTTCAGCGTCGAGAAGATCGCGGCGTTGTTCACCAGGATGTCGATGCGGCCGAACTTGTCGAGCGCCGCGGCGGCGAGCTGGTTGCAGCTCGCCTCGTCGGCGACGTCGGTGCGCACGAAGTGGCCTTTCACCTCTGCCGCGACCGACTGTCCCTTGTCGGCGTTGAGCTCGGCCACCACTACCTTCGCGCCTTCCTTCGCCAGGCGCTGCGCATAGGCGCGGCCGAGGCCCTGGCCCGCGCCGGTGATGATCGCCACCTTGTCGGCGAGCTTCACAACGTGGCTGCGCGCGCCGGCTGCTTGGTGAAGCGCGGGCCGTAGAAGCGCACGATGTTGTCGTGGAAAATCGCCTGCTTCGCCTCGTCGCTGAGCTCGGCGTGGTTCATCAGCTCCTCGATCTCGTGTCTTGCGCGCTCGATGTTGGTCTCGTGTGGGAAGTCCGAGGCGAAGAGCACCGCCTGGTGGCCGATGCGCTTCATCGCGTAGGGCAGGGTGATCTCGCCGCCCTCGCAGTTGAAGTAGATGCGGCCCGAGCGGATGTACTCGCTCGGCTTCTTCTTCAGCCAGTCGGAGAACTCCTTGTACTGCTTGCCCGACCAGACCTCGTAGGAGCGATCCAGGCGATCCATGATGTAAGGCACCCAGCCCGCGCCCGCCTCGAGATAGGCGACGCGCAGCTTCGGGAAGCGCTCGAACACGCCCTCCATCACCATGCTCGTGAGCTGGATGATCTGCGCGATTGGATGCTCGAGCGCGTGCGTCAGCGCGAAGCGGTTGAAGAAATTGATGCCGAGGCTCGCCGAGGGCGCGCCGTGCAGCGCGATCGGCACATCGAGGCGCTCGGCCTCTTCATACAGCGGCCAGAAGTCCGGATGCCCCAGCGGCTTCCTCACGCCGAGCTCCGCGCTGTTCGCTCCCAGCACCGCGCCCACCATGCCGAGCTCGGTCACCGCGCGCCGCAGCTCCTTCACCGCCTCGGGCACATCCTGGATCGGCACCAGCGCCACGGCCCGCAGGCGCTGCGGGCTCGCCTTGTGGAACTTGTCGGTGAACCAGTTGTTGTACGCGCGCGCGAGCGGCACTGCCCAAGTCGGATCCTGGATCATGCCGAAGGCGAGGCCCGCCGTCGGATACAGCACCGTGCTCTCGATCCCGGTGCCGTCGAGGAAATCGATCCAGGTCTTGGCGTTGATCGTGTATCCCTTGTGGATCCCCAGGCGCGCCATGATCGCGCCGCGCTGGTAACCATCGAGCGTCGGGAAGAACGGGAAGCCGAGCAGCGTGTTGTTGCCCTTGTACGGCGCTTCCATGTACTCGAGCAGCTCCTCGTCGCGCTCGATCAGGTGACCATCCGCATCCAGGATGCTGCCTTTGAGTTTCATGTATTCCTCCTTCAGAAGCGCTTCGAATAGTTGGCAACGCCTTTGACGCGAAACCTCCGCGCGCCCATTTGTTCGACGATCAATTTGGGTGGCCGATGGGTGCGCCACGGTACAAGGTGTTTCGCGCGCAACCAACCGCCGATCTCTTCGCTGATTAGCTCATGACACTTGGCGCTCCAGAAGGAGGCCTTTGACACGTTAACCTCCACCTCCGTGAATCCGCGATCCTCTGGCAACTCTAAAACGACGGTTTGCCACCGCCTGTCAAATAGCCGGTCACGATCGGGAATGGGCACTCTCAGACCATAAGCGGTCGCAGACGCGTGGCTGCCGTTTTTCCAAGCCGTCCAAACGAGTGCCATTGGATTATTCGAACTTGAGGTTCGCCTCGCGCACCACCTTGCGCGTGTTGTCGAGCGCGTCCGACACCACTTTGCGGAACGCCTCCGGCGAGTTGCCCACAGGCACCGATGCGTTGTCGAGCAGTCGCTTGGCCGCCTCGGGCTGCCTGAGCGTCGCGACGAGTGCGGCGTGCACTCGAGAGATGACCTCGGCGGGCAGCCTGGCGGGGCCGATGAGGCCGAACCAGGACGGGTCGTTGACCAGCGGGTGTCCGGTCTCGGCGAAGGTCGGGACATCGGGAATGCTCGCTACGCGCTTGTCATTGCCGACGGCGAGCGCGCGCAGCTTGCCCGCCTGGATGTGCGGTAGCGAGGAGGGCAGATTGTCGAAGAGCACCTGCACCTGGCCGCCAAGCGCATCGTTCAGCGCCGGACCGGCGCCGCGATAGGGCACGTGCGTGAGGTTCACCTTGGCGGAGTACTTGAAGGTTTCGCCGAGCAGGTGGCCGAGGCTGCCGATGCCGGGGGTGCCGAAGTTGAGCTTGCCGGGGTTCTTGCGCGCGTAGTCGATGAACTCGGCCATGTTCTGCGCCGGCACCGACGGATGGATCGAGACGACGTTCGGCACCGCGGCGATCTGGCTGATGAAGCTGAAGTCCTTGAGCGAGTCGTAGCGCAGATCCGTGCGCACGATCGGGTTGACCACGTGGGTCGAGATGGTGGCGATGCCGAGGGTGTAGCCGTCGGGCGCGGCGTCGGCGATCGCCTTGGCGCCGATCGCGCCGCCGGCGCCGCCGCGGTTGTCGACCACCAAGGGCTGGCCGAGCTCGCGCGCCATGCCGTCGGCGGCGATGCGGCCGATGATGTCGGTCGAGCCACCGGGCGGGAACGGGATGATCAGGGTGACCGGCTTCGCCGGATAGGCCTGGGCGAGAGCGATGGCGGACCAGCAGCAGAGCGCGAGGAGTGCGAATAGTCGTGTCATGGTTTTGGTGATTGCCGGCGGGCGCAAATGGTGCGAGATTCTGCGCGCCAGGTCAAAGCGAGGAGGCGAGCATGTTCCTCATGTCGGTCGAGTGGCTCGACGAGGCCAAAACCCGCGCCCGCTTCCAGCTTCCCGGCCGGGAGGAATGGAAGGCCGAGCACCTCGATGCGCTGATGCAGGTGCTCGCGCAGATCCGCGAGGAGATGAGTCCCGCGGTCGCCGCCGAGCCGCCGCAGCTGCAGCAAGTCCAGGCGCTGCACGACCCGCGCTACCGCACGGAACTGCACCAGTTCTCCGGCGGCTCGCTCTTCTCCTTCCGCCATCCGTCGCTCGGCTGGCTGCCGTTCCTGCTGCCGAGCCTCGAGCGGCGGAACATCGTCGGCTTCCTCGAGGAGCAGGAAGCGACCTGGAAGGAGATCAGGCGCCGCTAGCCGCCCGATAGAATCGGGCGCTTGATCCGCTTCTCCCAGGTCACGCTCGCGCGCGGCGCGAAGCCGCTCTTCGAAGGCGCTGACCTCTCCCTCAATCCCGGCGAGCGCGTCGGGCTGATCGGCGCCAACGGCTCGGGCAAGACGAGTCTCTTCGCCCTCCTGCGCGGCGAGCTGCACACCGACAAGGGCGAGGTCGAATTCCCGGCGCACTGGCGCATCGCCCACGTGGCGC
>VBCP01000243.1 GCA_005888925.1 Betaproteobacteria bacterium
AGAACGGAAAATTCAGTCAAGCCGCCAAATCTTTCAAATCGGGCGCGCGTGAACCGGAGAGAGTTCGCGTGTATGAAAAGATCCGCACGGGTATTTGGTCGTACAACGGTGTTTTCCACTTGATAGATGCATGCAGGGAGAGGGATCAATTTCGCGAGGTCTTCAAATTCCGATTGATTGCCGTTGAAGGAGATGAGGATTTCGCTCTACCTCCAGAGAAAAATATTCAGCGCCGGCGAATAATCCCATCTGCGGTGAAAATTGCCGTATGGAAACGCGATGGAGGAAAGTGCGTCGTATGCGGTGCCGGCGATGAACTTCATTTCGACCATGACCTTCCATGGTCGAAGGGCGGTACCTCAATTACCGAACACAACGTTCAACTGCTCTGTGCTCGGCATACTCTGGAAAAAAGAGCTCGCATAGTCTGATTCCTGCCGCGCTAGTTCTTGCGCGGACCAGCTAGCAATTCGGTTACTCCGCCGATTGCGGCGGTGTTGATGGTCAGCGTACGTTCGGACGCAAATCTCAGCATGTAGTGCGGCCCGCCGGCCTTCGGGCCGTGTTGCCGACGCGCGTGGCGGCGACCACTTCGTCGGCGAAGCTCTGGATGCGGCTATGGATTCCCAGCGTGAGGCCGAAGCCGGTGTCGCGCAGCCAGGCGAGCACCTTGGGCAGCTCGCTGCGGCGGTAGGTGCAGACGTGCAGCACCGGGCCGAACACCTCGGTGCGCGGCAGCGCCTCGAGCGGCAGCCGGAAGGCGATCGGCGGCACGAAATTGAAATGCTTCCGATCGGAAGCATTCGCCGCAGTCCCAAGTGCAGGCGTATTGGCGCGCAATCGCTCGATGTGGGACACGAGCGCGGCTCGCGCGGCGGCGTCGATCACCGGCCCGATGTCGGTGTCGGGCTCGGCGGGATCGCCCAGCTTCAGCTCGGCGAGCGCGCCGGCGAGGATCTGCAGGATGCGGGGCGCCACGCCTTCGTCGAGGAACAGGATGCGTTGCGCCGAGCAGCGCTGGCCCGCGCTCTGGAACGCCGAGATCACCGTGTCGTCGACCACCTGCTCGGGCAGCGCCGAGGAATCGACCAGCATCGCGTTGACGCCGCCGGTCTCGGCGATCAGCGGCACGATCGGGCCATCGCGCGCGGCGAGCGCGGCATTGATGCGCTTGGCGGTCTCGACCGAACCGGTGAAGGCGACGCCGGCGATGCGCGCATCGGCGACCAGCGGCGCGCCCACGGTGTCGCCGTCGCCGACGGCGCAGATCGCGGCGTCGGCCGGGACGCCGGCTTCGCGCAGGATCTCGATGGCGCGCAGGCCGACGCGCGGCGTCTGCTCGGCGGGCTTGGCGA
This sequence comes from Betaproteobacteria bacterium, assembly GCA_005888925.1. GTDB lineage: Bacteria > Pseudomonadota > Gammaproteobacteria > Burkholderiales > SG8-39 > SCGC-AG-212-J23. Next base: position 1,356 of record VBCP01000243.1, read on the forward strand.
TCACGGTGTTGCCCGCGGCGAGCGCGGCGGCAACCTGGCCGGTGAAGATGGCGAGCGGAAAATTCCAGGGACTGATGCAGGCGAAGACGCCGCGGCCGTGCAGATGGAGCTCGTTCCTCTCGCCTGCGGGTCCCGCGAGCAGCGCCGGCGTGGCGAAGTGCTGCTTTGCTTGCAAGGCGTAGTAGCGGCAGAAGTCAGCCGCTTCCCGCACTTCGGCGACTGCGTCGGCGTAGGTGCGCCCGCCTTCGCGCACGATGAGCGAGACGAGCTCGGCGATGCGGCCTTCGAGCAGTTCTGCCGCGGCTTCCAGATGCTCCGCGCGCTTCACCGCCGGCGTTTGCGACCAGCTTTCGAATGCCCGCGCGGCGCGGGCGATGGCGGCGTGCAGCTCGCTCGTCGATGTGGCGGGGGCGGGCGCGAGCGCGCCATCGGTGGTGATCCGGCGATGAAGGCTGTCGAGCACATCGCGGCGTGAGAGATCCAGTCCCAGGGAGTTCAGGCGGTCCGGGTAGAGGTCGCGCGGCAGCGGGATGCGCTCGTCGGGAACATACGGCTCCGGCAGCTGCGCCAGCGGATCGGCGACGAGGCGCTCGAGCGGCACGTCCGGGTCCGCGATCTGGTGCACGAAGGAGGTGTTGGCGCCGTTCTCGAGCATGCGGCGCACGAGGTACGGCAGCAGGTCGGTGAAGTTGCCGACCGGCGCATACATGCGCACCGTGACCTTGCGCTCCGCGAGCAGTGCTTCGTAGAGGGCGTCACCCATACCCACGAGCTTCTGGAACTCGAATTCGCGTCCCTTTGCCAGCTCGAGAATGGTGGCGACCGTGCGGCAGTTGTGGGTCGCGAATGCCGGATAGATGGCCTCCGGTGCCTGCAACAGGGTGGTGGCGCAGGCGACATATGAGAGGTCAGTCACCGCCTTGCGGGTGAATACCGGGTAGTCGGGCATGCCGAGCTGCTGGGCGCGCTTCACCTCGCTGTCCCAGTACGCGCCTTTGACGAGGCGGATCGGCAGCCGGCGGCGCGCCCGGCGCCCGAGCGCGACCAGCCACTCGCACACCGGCAGCGCGCGCTTCTGATAGGCCTGCACCGCGAGGCCGGGGGTGAAGTCCTGCGCGAGCGCGGCGTGCAGGTCGAGCGTGAGCTCGAGGCGCTCGGATTCCTCGGCGTCGATGGTGAAACCGACGCCGCGCTCGGTGGCGAGGCGCGCCAGCGCCTGCAACCGGGGAAGCAATTCGCCGAGAACGCGGGAGCGCTTGGCCTCTTCGAAACGCGGGTGCAACGCGGAAAGCTTGATGGAGATGGTGTCGGGAGCGCGCGCGTGCTGGATGGCGTGGGCGTAGAGCTCCATGTAATGCGCCGCGTCGGCGGCGGTGCGCGCCGCTTCACCGAGCATGTCGTAGGAGTGCACGTACGGTGCGCGCTCCGCGCCGCGGCGCACCGCGTCCTCGATGGTCTCGGCGAGCACGAACTGCTCGGCGAGGATGCGCATCGCCTGGCGCACTGCGGCGCGCACCACCGGCTCGCCGAGGCGCGCGACGATGTGCTTGAGCGGCGAGGGCTCGTCGTGCCAGCGCGCGAGCTTGCCGGTGAGGAGCAGCGCCCAGTCGGCGGCGCTGGCGAGGAGCCGGTCGTCGCTGCTCGGCGCCCAGTCGCCCTGCGAAAATTTTTCCCGAAGGAGGGAATCCGCCGTCGCCGCGTCGGGGATGCGAAGCAGGGCCTCCGCGACGCACATCAGGGCGACGCCTTCGGGCGTCGACAGGCCGTAATGCCGCAGGAAGGATTCGGCGCTGAGCGGCCCCGGCGGGGTGGCGCGCACGCGCTGCGCAAGGCGCAGCGCGGTCGCTTCGATGGCGGCTCCGCCCTTCGGCTGCAGCGCGCGCAGCCGCGCTACCGCCTCGGCTTCGGGCATGCGGTGGTGGCGCCGAATGTCGGCGAGCGCCTCGGGCAATATAATCACCGGGCAAAATCCTAGCGGAAGACCGATGGCGGCATCATCCCCACCCGCATCTAAACCCAAGGTTCTCTGGCAGCCGGGCGAGCGCGCCATCGAAGAGGCGCAGCTCACGCAGTTCGCGCGCCAGGTGATCCGCAAGCGCCGGCTCGAGGTCAACAGCTATCCCGAGTTCTACCGCTGGTCGGTCGACAACCCCGAGGAGTTCTGGTCCGACGCCTGGGAGTCCTGCGGCGTCATCGCCGCGCGCAAGGGCGGGACGGTGCTCGCGGAGGGCGACAAGATGCCGGGCGCGCACTGGTTCCCCGAGGCGCGCCTCAACCTCGCGCAGAACCTGCTGCGCCGCGGCGACCGCGGCGATGCGTTCGTGCTCTGGGACGAGACCGGCTTCAAGCGGCGCGTCAGCTACTCCGATCTCACGAGCGACGTCTCGCGCGCCGCGCAGGCGCTCGCGGCGCTCGGCTTGCGCGCCGGCGACCGCGTGGCGGCGTTCATTCCCAACATTCCCGAGGCGGGCATGCTGGCGCTCGCCGCGCTGTCGCACGGCATCGTCTGGTCGTCGTGCTCCCCGGATTTCGGCGTCGAGGGTGTGCTCGAGCGCTTCGAGCAGATCGAGCCGAAAGTGCTGTTCTGCGCGGACGGCTACCACTACAACGGCGAGCGCCACGATTCGCTCGAGCGGGTGCGGGCCATCGCCGAAAAATTGCCGACGCTGCGCAAGGTCGTGGTGGTGCCGCAGCTCGATCCGCGCGTGGATGTCTCCGACATTCCCAAGGCGGTGACGCTCGGCGAATGGCTGCGCCGCTACCAGCCGGCCGACATCGCCTTTGCGCAGCTGCCTTTCGAGCATCCGGTGTTCATCCTGTTCAGCTCGGGCACCACCGGCAAGCCGAAGTGCATCGTGCACGGCGCCGGCGGCACGCTGCTGCAGAGCCTGAAGACCTTCAAGCTGCATTTCGATGCGCGTCCCGGCGACCGCTTCTTCTATTACTGCACGACCAACTGGGTGGTGTGGAACGTGCTCTTCATGGGCCTCGCCGCCGAGGCGAGCCTGATGCTCTACGACGGCTCGCCCTTCGCGAAGGGCGGTCGCATCCTCTTCGACTATGCCGAGAAGGAGCGCTTCACGCACTTCGGCACCTCGGCCAAGTTCATCGACGCCTGCGCCAAGCGCGACCTGCGGCCGGCCGACACGCACGATCTCGCCGCGCTGCGCATGGTGATCTCGACCGGCTCGCCGCTGGTCGCCGAGAGCTACGACTACGTCTACGACGCCTGGAAAAAGGATGTGTGCCTGTCGTCGATCTCCGGCGGCACCGACATCATGGGCGCCTTCGCCGACGCGAATGCGGTGCTGCCGGTGTATCGCGGCGAGATGCAGTGCCGCTCGCTCGGCATGGCGATCGACGTGTTCGACGAAAAGGGACAGCCGATCGTCAATCGCAAGGGGGAGCTGGTCTGCACCAAGCCGTTCCCCTCGATGCCGCTCGGATTCTGGAACGACCGCGGCGGCGAGCGCTACCACGCCGCGTATTTCGCCAAGTACCCGAACGTGTGGTGCCACGGCGACTGGTCGGAGCTCACCGAGCGCGGCACGATGATCGTCTACGGCCGCTCGGATGCGACGCTCAATCCGGGCGGCGTGCGCATCGGCACCGCCGAGATCTACCGCGTGGTCGAGCGCATCGACGAGGTGGAGGAGTCGGTGGCGATCGGCCAGCTCTGGCCGCCCGACAACCCGACCGACACGCGCGTGGTGCTCTTCGTCAAGCTGCGGCCGGGCTACTCGCTCGACCAGCACCTCGAGGACCGCATCCGCGCGGAGATCAAGCGGCAGGCCTCGCCGCGGCACGTGCCGGCGCGCATCGTGCAGGTGCCCGATATCCCGCGCACCAAGAACGGCAAGGTGGTGGAGCTCGCCGTGAAAGCCGTGGTGCACGGCATGCCGGTGCCGAACACCGACGCGCTCGCCAATCCGGAAGCGCTGGACTACTTCGAGAACGTCGCGGAGCTCGCGACCTAGCCTTACGACGCGATGTACGACCGCAGCGCCTGCGCCTCTTGCGCGGTCTCCTCCAGCTTGATCTTGACCAGATCGCCGATCGACACCAGCCCGAGCAGCTTGCCGTCCTCGACTACCGGCAAATGGCGGAAGCGGCGCTCGGTCATTAGCCCCAGCGCTTCGTCGACCGGCATCGACAGCCGGCCGACGACCAGGCTGCAGGTCATCCGCGCCTCGACCGGCAGTCGATCGAAGTCGCGGTCGCCGTCGGCGTACAGCCGCACCATGTCGCGCTCGGTAAAGATGCCGACCGGGCAGCCCTCGGCGTCGGGCACCAGCACCGCGCCGACCTTCTCGGCGTGCATGGTGCGGATCGCGTCGGCGACGCTCGACTTGGCCGACACCGTGACCAGACGGCGGCCCTTGGCCGCCAATACGTCCTCGAGCTTCATCGGCGCCTCCCGCGTTGTTGCGGCAAGCTTAGCCCAGGATCTCGCCGATGTGGTTGCGGGTGTCGAGGTCCGAGATGAATTGCCGCAGATCGGGTCCGAGCGCGTCGCGAGCCGACACCATGCCGACCGGCCGCGCGTCCTTGACCACCGGAACGTGCCGGAAGCCGCCTTCGTACATAAGGTGAAGCGCGTGCCCGAAGGGCCGCTCGGGGTCGATGGTGCGCGGGTTCGACGTCATCACCTCGGCGACTCGCGTCGCCTTGGGGTCGCGTCCTTCCGCAATGACGCGGAACAGTGCATCGCGTTCGGTGAAGATTCCCGCGAGGCGGTCATGGTCGACGATCAGGATCGCACCGATACGGTGGCGCTTCATGAGCTGCGCTGCCGCTAGCACCGTGATGTCGCTATTCGCGGTGACGGGCCTCTGATCCTCGATGATGCTGCGAATGGGCCGGTCGGGCATGGGACACCTCCTCGGAAAAACAAATCTACTCTCAACCGGCCTTATTGCAGCGCAAATTCTTTATTGCATTGCAAAAGCTGCCTTCATAACATTCGAGGCAATGCTCGACCTTCGCGGAAAGGTTGCCGTGATCACCGGCTCGACGAGCGGCATCGGCCTGGGCATCGCGCGGGCGCTCGCCGGCGCCGGCGCCGACCTGATGCTGAACGGCTTCGGCGAGGCGGCGGCGATCGAGGCGCTGCGCGCGCAGCTTGGGGCGGAATTCAGAGTGAGGACGCGCTACGACGGCGCCGATCTCGCCAAGCCGGCCGAGGTGCGCCATCTCGTCGAGCGCGCCATCGCCGAGCTCGGCCGCCTCGACGTGCTGGTGAACAACGCCGGCATCCAGCATGTCGCGCCGATCGAGCAGTTTCCGGACGAGCGCTGGGATGCGGTGATCGCGATCAACCTGTCGGCGAACTTCCACGCTATCAAGGCGGCGCTGCCGCAGATGAAGCAGCGCGGCTGGGGCCGCATCATCAACATCGCCTCGGCGCACGGCCTGGTGGCCTCGACCAACAAGGTGGCGTACGTCACGGCCAAGCACGGCGTCGTCGGCCTCACCAAGGTGGTGGCGCTCGAGACCGCGGGCACCGGCATCACCTGCAATGCGATCTGCCCGGGCTGGGTGCTCACGCCGCTCGTGCAGAAGCAGATCGACGATCTCGCGGCGCGCGAAAAGATCGCGCAGGCCGAGGCGAGGCGACGCCTGCTCGCCGAGAAGCAACCCTCGGGCGAATTCGTCACGACGGAGCAGATCGGCGCGCTCGCCTTGTATCTCTGCTCGGACGCCGCCGCGCAGATCCGCGGCGCGGCGCTCTCGATCGATGGAGGCTGGACCGCGCAGTAGATCTTTTCTCACCTGACGCATTAGCGCAGCTCACACGCCGGGAAGCTAAAATGCTGCAGTGCGTCAACAATCTTTTCAGGCCCTCGCAAACGGCGGCTTCCACCGCGTTGCCTATACGGACTGGGGCCAGGTCGACAATCCGCATGTCGTCGTGTGCGTGCACGGCCTCGCCCGCAACAGCCGCGATTTCGACTATCTCGCGGCCGCGCTCACCCCGGAGTGCCGCGTGGTGTGCATGGATGTCGCCGGCCGCGGCGAGAGCGACTGGCTGGACAACAAGGGGCAATACACGTTCTCGACCTACCAGAGCGACGCTGCGGCGATGCTGGCGCGCGCGAGCGCGCCGGCCGGCAACCGCTCGCCAAACGGCGAGCTGAGAATCGACTGGGTCGGCACGTCGATGGGCGGGTTGATCGG
>VBCP01000244.1 GCA_005888925.1 Betaproteobacteria bacterium
CAGGCGATAGTCGAAGGCCTCGGGCAGCTCCGACTCGTGGCAGGCAATGATCCACGAGGGCCTGAACAGCTTCTCCTTCTCCTCCCCGAAGATCGCCTCGTCGGTATAGAGGCGCGAATCGACGTAGTGCGTCGCGGGGAATTTCGGCGGCGCGTTCCACTCGGCGGCGGTCCTAGCCATGGCGCAGCTCCTTCAATGCAATCCGGTCATTTTAGGTTCTTTGCCCGCTCTTTCACTCGTATTTGCTTGTTCCCGTTTCCTCCCGAAACGTGTGCCGCGCGGAAACAAAAACGGCCGGGACGCCCGGCCGTTCTCATGCGCGCCGCCGGCAATCACTTGCAGCTGGTCATGCAGCGCTGCGCCCTCGTATCGGGCCGGTCATCGAGCAGGAAGCCGTTGCGGTTTGGCATCTGCACCTGCGCGAGGCGTGCGGCGTCCATGACCGCGTCGGCGCTCACCAGGCCATTCAGATTGAGCAGGTAGGCCGATACGGCGTAGACCTCGTCCGCGCTGAGAGTCTGCGGCCGGTCCATCGGCATCGCGCGGCGGATGTAGTCGAACAGGATCGGTGCGTACGGATACATGCTTCCCGGCGTGAGCACGCGCGTATTGGTGGTGAACGAGCCGATGCCGCCGACCATCGTGCCGTACATCGGGCCGCCCTTGGCGTCTGCGCCATGGCAGGCGACGCATTTCGCTTCGTAGACCTTCCTGCCTTCGGCGACGCTCCCCCGTCCGGCGGGCAGACCCCGCCCGTCGGGAGTGCGGATGTCGATGTTCCACGCGGCGAGGTCGGCCTCGCTCATCGGTTGGCCGAAGCGCGGCTTGTCAGGCAGAGGCTGCACCGCATGCGGCCCGGTGCTCCCCAGCGGAATGCCGCTCGCGGATTTCGCCGTCATGCTGCCGCCCATCTCCGCGCATCCCCATAGGGCACTCGTGATCAAGACAAGAATCAGCTTACGCTTGGCCGATCGCATTGCGCACCTCGCCTTTGGCGTTGACCGACCAGGGTTGAATCCCGTTGTGATGCTGCACGAAGCCCGCGATCGCGCGCGCCTTCTGGATTTCCTGCACCGCGGGCTGCACGTAGCCCGTGCTGTCGACCGCGCGGCTCATCAGCACGGCCGGGGCGCCATCCCAGGTCCAGCCGACCTTGAAGCGTGTCAGGCACTTGTCCATGATCGGCTCTTCGACCATCGCCTCGCGCCAGTTCCTGCCGCCGTCGAGCGACACGTCCACCGCGCGGATCCGGCCCGCGCCGGACCACGCCAGCCCGGTGATCTCGTAGAAGCCGGGGCCCTTGAGCTGCTGTCCGCCCGAGGGCGAGGTGATGACGGACTTGCATTCCATCACCATGCTGAACTGCCGCCACTTGCCTTCGGGCATCGGATCGGTATAGCGCGCGGTCTCGCTGCGCAGGTGCCATGGCTGGTCGCTGACCTTGATGCGCCGCAGCCATTTCACGCTTACGTTGCCTTCCCAGCCGGGGATCACCGCCCGCACCGGGTAGCCGTTCTCGGGACGCAGGCGCTCGCCGTTCATCGCGTACACGATCAGCGCGTCGTCGAGCACCTTCTCCATCGGGATCGACCTGGCGTGAGCGGAGGCATCGGCGCCTTCGAACAGCACCCACTTGCCGCGCGGGTCGATGCCCGCCTCCTCGAGCAGCGTGGCGGCCGGTACGCCGGTCCACAGCACGCCCGAGAGAAGGCCGTGCGTCTGCTGTACTGTGCTCGAGGCCGGCTTGAGCCAGTCGGTGAGGCCGTTGCCCGAGCATTCGTGGAAATGAAAGCGCGACACCGACGGGTAGCGCACGAGATCGTCCATCGCGAACGCAAGCGGCTGCTTGACCAAGCCGTGGATCGCAAGCCGGTGCTTCGCGGGATCGATGTCCGGCGTGCCAGCGTGGTGGCGCTCGAAGACCAGGCCGTTCGGCGTAATGATGCCGGGCTGGTGCTGCAGCGGCGTCATGCTCCAGTCCGACCAGTTCTGGCGGTTCTTCAGGACGTCGCTGCGCCGCCGGGCGACATGCGCCTCGTACTTCGAAGGCATGCCGTACATCGCTTCGGGAATCGGCCTCCCCGGCTCCTGCGCGCTCGGCGGGACCGGCAGCGGGGCGGCACCTGCGCTTGCGGCAACCGCGCCTCCAGCCAATGCTGCGGTCTTACGAAAAAAATCTCTACGGCCAGAATTTTTTGCCATGGGTCCTCCTCCCGTGTGGCGGATTCAGTATGCCCGCAGCCGGACCATGCGGCAAGCCACCGCGCCGCGAAACAGGTTTCATCCCATTGACAGCCCCGGACCCGGGGCAGTAGCGTGTTTCGCAGGAGGAGGACGCCATGCGCACCGCACTGTACTACCTGCACGCTGTCTTCATCGCCGCAGTGCTGGTCGCTGCGCCGCCCGATACGGCGGCGCAGGCGCACAAGGAGGTCCGCGTCTCCTTCCTGCAGTATCCGCTCGGTGGCGGGTGGGAAGGCTATTTCATCTTCGACCGCCTGGTCGCCGACTCGCATCCCTGGCTGCGCCCCTTCCAGCAGGAAACTCCCGGGTACGTCTACAACCTGAAGCTGCTCGCGCGCGACAAGGCGCTGCAGAAAACTGCGACCTTCGGCAGCAGCACCGGCGCGGAGTGGCTCGCGACCAAGGGCATCAAGCCTTTCTTCGACGAGCCGATCGCGGTCGACTGGAAATGGCTCTACGGCGAGACGCTGCACGGCAACTCCTGGTTCGTCACCACCGACCCGAGCGTCAAGACCGTGGCGGACCTCAAGGGCAAGTCGATCGCCATCGGCCTCAAGACCCAGACCCATTGGGGCGGCTTCGCCTACACGCTGCTCAAGGAAGGCTACGGCATCACCGAGGAGAACACGCAGATCCAGTTCCTCGGGCCGGCCAAGGGCATCGACACGCTGCTCGACGGCCGCGTGGTCGCGGCGCTGGTGCAGATGAACGTCGATGCGCTGCTGCGCGAGGTGGTTCCCGGCTCGGTCCTCACGCGCGTTGCCGCCTCGGGCAAGTCGTTCCGCTACCTCGACATCCCGCGCGAGGTAGTCGAGAAAGTCAACCGCCAGACCGGGTCGCCCTTCATCCCGCTCGATTTCCCGCCCAACACGCTGCCCAACCAGCCCGCCCGGCTGCAGTGGTTCGCCGACGTCGGCGTGCGCGCGGTGCACCCCGATTTTCCCGAGGAGTTGGCCTACGAGGTGACCAAGGCTTTCATCACCCTCGGACCGAAGGCGGGGCAGTTCGTGGCGCTCGGCAAGACCTGGAACAAGGAAACGATGGTGCGGCCGTTCGCCGACGCGCCCGACAAGGTTCACCCCGGTGCGCGGCGCGCGTTCCAGGAAGCGGGCCTCTGGCCGCCGGAGAAAGTGCTGGGTAAGAAGTAGGTCCATGATCACCAGGGCGGGCGTCGCGCGCGCCCTGTCGTGGATCATCGCGATCGAAGCGAGCGTGCTGGTCGTCTACCAGCTGGTCGACATCTGGCACAACCTGCAGCCGGTATCGCGGTACTACTCGCTGTTCTTCGGCGCCGTGTACTCGATGTCGCTTCTGATGGCCCTGCAGGAGCTGCTGGTCCAAGAGCGCTCCAAGCTCTACCACGTCAAAATCGCGCTCGCCTGTCTTTCCCTCGCCGCAGGCTTGCTCGGGCCGGTGTATCTCTGGCTCAACATCGACCACCTCGAGGTGTCGGCGGGGCTGCTGGATCCCCGGGATGTCGTAGTCGGGCTGATCGCGCTCGGCGGGATCATCGTCGCCGGCTTCTTCACGTGGGGTCCGATCCTCACCGGCGTCGTATGCCTCGCCCTGCTCTACTTCTTCTTCGGCGATCTCGTGCCGGGCTTCCTGGGACACGCGCCCTACACGACCGAATTCGTTCTCAGCTATACCACGCTGCATCCGGTTCACGGCATCTACTGGCTGATTCCGCTGACCGCGGAGGTGGTGTTCTATGTACTGCTGTTCAGCTCGGTGCTCGCGCACACCGGCGCCATCGGCGCGCTGCTCGAGATCGGCAAGGCGGTCGGCCGGCGCGTGAGCGGCGGCGCCGCCTATCCGGCCGTGGTGGGCAGCGCCCTGGTCGGAACGATGGTCGGCCAGGCCGTCGCCAATGTCGTGATCACCGGCCGCGTCACCATCCCGCAGATGAAGCGCCAGGGCTTCAAGCCCGAGATGGCCGCGGCGATCGAGACTTCGGCCTCCACCGGCAGCCTGATCATGCCGCCGATCATGGGATTGGGCGCCTTCGTGATGGCGTTCTTCCTCAATGTCTCTTACATCACCGTGGCGCTTGCGGCAACGATTCCCGCGCTGCTTTATTACGCGGGGGTCGCGCTCGGCGTGTACTTCTACGCGCGCGCCACCGGGGTCGAGCGCATCCGCGATCCTGTCGACTGGCCGCGAGTGCTGCGGGTGCTGCCCACCTTCCTCATCAGCCTGGGCATCCTGACACTGCTGATGCTGCAGATGTATACGCCGCGCCTGGCGGGCTTCTGGGCGCTGGTCGTCGCGGTCGTGCTGCCGTTCATCATCCAGGGGCGCTACCGGCCGCGCCTGCGCGCGGTGTATGACGGGCTGCTCGACGGCGCCAAGACCGCCGCCAAGATGGGGCTGCTGCTCGCGCTGATCGGTCCGGTGGCGCAGACCGTCATTACCTCCGGCCTCGGCCCGAGCGTCGCCAACGCGCTGGTGCTGAGCCCCATCGGCAAGATCGCCGTAATCGCGCTGCCGCTGGTGATGCTCGCGACGCTCATCACCGGCGCGGTGATTCCCGAAGCCGCGACCTACATCATCATGGCGCTCGCGCTGGCCCCCTTCCTCGAGGAGCTCGGCTATTCGCGCGTGGCGTCGTACATGTTCGTGTTCTACTACTCGATCTTCGCCACCATCATCCCGCCGGTGGCGATCACCGCGATGACCGCCGCGCAGCTCGCCGGCGCCTCGTTCATGGAGACCTCCATGAGGGCGATGAAGCTCGCCTTCATCGGCCTGTTCGTCCCCTACGTGTTCATCTTCAACACCACGCTGCTCGATTTCCCCTCCGTGTCCGGCGCCCTGCTGCTGTCGCTCGGCGCGACGCTGCTGGGCATGGTGGGCCTTACGGCGGCGTGGTGGGGATGGTTCGTCAGGCCGCTTGACTGGCGCCAACGCTGCCTGGCCGGGCTGCTCGGAGGCTGCCTCTTAGCCTGGGCGGCAATGCCGCCCTAAGTGCGCAGGAAGCCGCCGTCGACCGCGATCGTCTCGCCAGTGATGAACGACGCGGCGTCCGAGGCGAGGAACAGCGCCAGCCGCGCGACGTCATCCGGCACGGCGATGCGGCCGAGCGGGATGCGGGCGAGGATTTTCGCGCGCAGCGCCGGCGTAAGCTGATCGCGCACCATGTCGGTCTCGAGCACCGTAGGCGCGATCGCATTGACGCGGATGCCATGCGGCCCGAGCTCGCGCGCAAGCCCTCGCGTCATCGCGACCACCGCCGCCTTGGTCGCGCCGTACCAGACGTTGCCGATCGCGCCGCCGCCCTTCTCGGCCGCGACCGAGGCCATGTTGACGATCGCAGCGCCCTTGCGCCCGCGCATCGCCGGCACCGCCGCCTGCACGCAGTTGAAGACCCCAGTGACGTTCACCGCGACGAGCCGGTCCCAGGCCTCGCCGCTCGTCTGGTCGATCGGCCCGCTGGCAAGCAGCCCCGCGTTGTTGATCAGAACATCGATGCCGCCCTTCTCAGAGCAAATTCCCTCGATAGCCTTTTTCACTTCAGAACGATCCGTGACATCCATGCGCAACGGCGTTTGCAGATCGGCGCGATAGACGAAAAAGCCCTGTTCCTCGAAACGCTGCGCGATGTGCGCGCCGATGCCGCGCGCGGCTCCGGTGACCAGCGCGATTCTCATGCTCCGATAACCATCTCGAAAATCAGGGACAGACCACGTTTATCACGAGCCGTGCCGGCGCCTTGAGCAGCATGGACATGCAAGTCCTCGAACGAAAACGTGGTCTGTCCCTGATTTTTAGACCGAGAACGTCATCTCGGTCCCGGCAAAGCGGATCTGCGCGTACTCGATGTCGCGCCGCGCACCGAGCCAGGCGACGAGCTCGTGCAGCGGCGTGGTCCGGAAGCGATATTCGGGCCCGGGTTTCTTGAGCGGCTCGAGGAGCGCCTTGTCGTAAAACGCGGCGAGCAGCAGATCTTCGTCGCTCACCGGGCCTAATTCCTTTCGTAAACGCGGGATCCACGGCTCGATATGCTCGCCGGGGCGCTCGGTCACGATTTCACCGGGTTTCAGGTCCAGCTTATTGAGAAACTCGTCGCTTGGCTGCGCCGCAAGCCTGCCGTAATAGCCCGCAGCATACTTGCGGATCTCGTCGGGCACCGTCTTGTAGCGCTCGCCTTGCACGACGTTCAGCGTCGCCTGCGTCACCACGTACTGCGCGAACGGGCTCACCACGATCGGATAGCCGAGATCGCGCCGCACGCGCGGCACCTCCTCGAGGATCTCGGGCAGGCGATGCGAGAGCTTCATGGTCTCGAGCTGGTAGCGCAGGTTCGAGATCATGCCGCCGGGAATCTGGTGCTCGTAGAGCGCCGGGTCGTACCTGGCGACCTCGCCGCAAGGCTTGCCTTCGCGCACACACAGCCAGCGGAAGTAATCCGCGACTTCCTTCAGCGCCTCCTTGTCCAGCGAGGTCTTGAACCCCAGTCTCTGAGCCCGCTCGCTGATCTCCTCGGTCGCGGGAAGCGAGGCGCCGTTGGCGAGCGGCTCGCTCGCAGTGTAGCCGTGGGTGAAGCCGCTCTGCATGGCGACCTCGTACACCTTCGGCGCGAGCCCCGACTGGCAATGCGAGTGAAGCTGGACCGGGATCGTGCCGGCCGCCTTCACCACCGCGGGAAAAAGCGTCCGGCCGCGCTCCGGGGTAAGCAGCCCGGTGGGATCCTTGATGCACATGAAATCCACGCCGAGCTTGACCAGCTCTTTGGCGCGCTCGACGTAATAGTCGTCGGTGTGCACTGGGCTCAAGGTGTAGGTCATCCAGCCGTTGATCTGCATCCCCGCTTCGCGTCCCGCCTTGATCGACGACTCGAGATTGCGGTTGTCGTTCAGTGCGTCGTACACGGTGAACACCTTGATGCCGAGCTTCGCCAGGACCTGGGCATTGAGCGCGACGATGTCGTCCGGGAAAAGCTCGAAGGTGTACAGGCTCTGGCCGCGGGTGAGCGCGTCGCACGGCGTCGAGAAACGGCTGCACAGCAGCTTCACGCGCGCGTAGGGATCTTCGTGCAGGTAGCGCACGCAGACGTCGAACACCGCGCCGCCGAGGATGTTGATGACAGCGTAGCCGACGCGGTCGATCTCCTCGAGGATGGGCGTCATCATCGCCGTGGTCATGCGCGTCGACCACAGGCATTGGTGCGCGTCGCGCAACGTGACGTCGACAAAATCGAATTGTTTCATCGCTTTCCCGGCTCGATCACCATCAGGACCTCGCCGTATTCCACCGCTTCGCCGTTCTCGACGACGATCTCGAGCACTTTCCCGGCGGTCCCGGCGGCTATCGAGTTCATGAGCTTCATCACCTCGATGATGCACAGCGTGGTATCGGGCTCGACCGCCTGGCCGACCTCGACGAAGGGCGGCTTGTCCGGGGCAGGCGCGCGGTAGAACGTTCCCACCATGGGCGCGCGCACGAGGAACGCGCCCGGAGGAAACTCCCGGGGAACCTCGCCTGCCTCGGGCGGGGCGCCCGCCGCCTCCTCGGGGCCGCGCGGGGCTTCGATGCTGCGCTGCGTCTGGATCGAAGCGGGCCGCGGCGCGGCGTCGGCGCGCCTCATGCTGACTTCGATGTCGCCTACCTTGAGCCGGAACTCGCTGAAATGCGAGGCCGACTTGACGAGCTCGACGATCTGGAGAAGATCCTCATAGGTCAGGTCGCGGTCCGGCACCCGGACATGATTGCACGAGGCGGAAAACGGCTGCAATAATCACCCATGAACCAGCCCGTCATCATCACCGTAGCGATCACCGGTGCGGTGCCGAAGAAGAAGGACAACCCCGCGGTCCCGGTGACCCCCCCAGAGCAGATCGAATCGACGCACGAGGCGTTCGAGGCAGGAGCGTCGCTGGTGCACATCCACGTGCGCGAGCCGGACGAGTCCTCCGGTTCCGATCCCGAGATGTTCGCCCGCGTGCAGGAAGGGGTGCGCAAGCATTGCCCGGGGATGATCATCCAGTTCTCGACCGGCGGCCGGGGACGCGAGCAGTCGAAGCGCGGCGCGATGCTCTACCTCAAGCCCGACATGGCCTCGCTCGCCACCGGCTCGGTGAATTTCGCGACGCAGATCTACGAAAATCCGCCAGACTTCGTCGAGGGCCTGGCGCGCACGATGCTCGAGAACGACGTCAAGCCAGAGGTCGAGGTGTTCGACTTGGCAATGCTGTACAACGCGGCCAGCCTGGTGAAGAAAGGGTTGCTCAAGGACCCGCCGCACGTGCAGTTCGTGATGGGCATTCCGAACGCCATGCCGGCGCGGCGCAGCGTGTTCGACTTCCTGCGCAGCGAAATCCGCGCCGTCATGCCGCGGGCAACCTGGGTGGCCGCCGGCATCGGCCGTCATCAGTGGGAGGTCAACCAGTGGTGCCTCGAAACCGGCGGCCATGTCCGCACCGGCCTCGAGGACAACCTGCGCATCGAGCCCGGTCGGCTCGCCGCGAGCAATGCCGAGCTGGTCAAGAAAGTCGTCGACGCTTGCGGGAAGTACGAAAGAAAAGTCGCAACCCCGGCCGAGGCGCGAAAGATCCTAGGCCTGCGACCCGCTGCCTAGCTCGCCGCGCCGCAACAACCCGATCCCCGAGAAGGAAAGATGACAGGGGCGTCCACGATTGTCGCCGCAGGCCACGGAAGGGCGTTTCGCCTCTCGTGCGGCGAGCGAATCCGGATCGGCCTCCCCGAGGGGCCGCAGGTGGCGGACATGTTTGCCTTCGCCCTGCCCGACCTCGCCGAGACGCTGTCGACCGAGCATACGCGATCCTGCGTCACACGACTAACGCCGGTGGTCGGCGAGGCGTTCCATTCCAACCTCCGCCGGCCGATGCTCGCGCTCGTGGACGACACGTCGCCGGGCACGCACGACCTTCTTCTCTCGGCCTGCGATCAGGCCCGCTACACCCTGCTCGGGCATTCGGCCGCGCACCGCAACTGCGTGGCGAATCTGGTCGCGGCGCTCGGCGAACTCGGCCTGGTCCCGCCCGAAATACCGAGCCCGGTCAATTTGTTCGAAAACGTGACGATCGGGCCGAACGGCGCCCTAACCATCGAACCGCCGCGCGCGGCCCAGGGCGACTCCGTCACGCTCGAAGCCCTCATCGACCTAGTGCTGGTCGTCTCCGCCTGTCCGATGGATATCGTGCCCACGAACGGCCCGGATCGACGCCCGAAGGCGATTTCGGTGGAACGGCTCGGCGCGCGCTGACATAATCCGTGTTCCAACGGGGAGGTGCAAAATGCCGCTACGATTCCTTTCATCGCTCGCGTTCCTCGCGGTGTTGCTGTTCCCGGTCGCAACTTCTGCGGCTTCGCTCAAAGAGATCCAGGCGCGCGGCTACATGACGGTGGCCACCGAAGACGATTACGCGCCGTTCGAGTTCGTCGAAGGCGGGAAGCCGAAGGGCTTCCATCACGACGTGGTCGCCGAATTGAAGAAGTACGCCAAGTTCGAAATCCGGCAGGAAATCCTGCCGTGGACCGGACTGCTGGCGGCGGTTTCGACCGGCAAGTACGACACCGCCATCACCGGCTCGATCGTCAGCCAGGAGCGCCTTCAAGTCTTCAATTTCGCCGCGCCGATCGCGGGCGCCACGCACTACTACATCAAGCGCGTGAAGGACGACCGGATCAAGAGCGTGGCCGACCTGAATGGTCTCACCGTCGGCGTGCAGGCCGGCAGCGTTCTCCTCTCGCGCCTGCCCGAACTCGCCGCCATGCTCAAGAAAACCGGCGGCAAGCTCGGAAAGGTCGTGGAGTACACGTCCTATCCGGAGATTTACGAGGATCTGGCGAACGGCCGGCTTGACTACGCCGTCAACGGCATCATCAACGCGACGGCGCTGGTGAAGGAGCGCGGCAAAATCTTCGCCATAGGTCAGCCGGTATCCGGCGCCGGCTTCCACGCCTGGCCCGTGCCGAAGGCGAACGAGGACCTGCTGGCCTACCTGACCGGGTTCGTGGCTCACCTGCGTAAGACCGGCAAGCTCGCCGAGTTGCAGAAGAAGTGGTTCGGAACGGCCTTCCCGGATCTGCCGACCGAACCGATCCGCAGCTTCGAGCAGTACAAGAAACTCGCGGGCCTCGAATGAATCGACCCCGCTGCCCGTAAGGCGGCGGCGTGGATCAGGCGGCGCTACATACGCTGCTGCTCGGCGCATGGACGACGGCATGGATTTCGGCCGTCGCCGTCGCCGGCGGCGTGCCGCTGGGACTCGCGCTCGCGCTGCTGCGCGAGGCCCGCATTCCCGTCGTCGGGCATATCATCGTTCTCTATGTGAGCCTGGGCCGCGCTACGCCGCTCGTGACGCTCGTGCTGTTCATCTTCGTGGGCGCGCCGTTGCTCGGCATTCCGCTCGACCGCTACACGGCGGCGATCGTGACGCTGCTCCTGAACACCGCGGCCTTCAACGCCGAGGTTTGGCGGGCGGCAATCCGCAGCTTCCCGCACGAGCAGGTCGAGGCGGCGCGCGCGGCCGGCATGACCCGCGTCCTCATCTTCCGCCGGATCATGCTGCCGCAGATCTGGATCACCAGCCTGCCCGGTCTGGTCAACGAGATGACCTTCCTCATCAAGGCGAGCCCGGCCATCGGCGTGATCGGCATCGTCGATCTGACGCGCGTCACCAACCGGATTTCCGCCATCACCTACGAACCGCTGCCGCCGATCCTCGTGGCGGCCGCCCTCTACATGGTGGCGATCGGCACGCTCGTTCGCCTGCAGCGCCTGCTCGACGCGCGGGCGCAGCGACTGGCCATGTGAGGGCGCGCCATGAACAAGTGGGAAATTCTCTGGAACCACCGCGAGATGATCCTCGGCGGATTCAAGAGCACCCTCGTTCTGTTCGGCGTCTCGGCGATTGCGGCCTTTCTGCTGAGCTCCCTGATCGTGCTGGCGATTCGGACCGGCCGGGCCCCTTTCGGCCGCGTCGTTCGGGGCGTCGTCGACGGCATGCGGATGCTGCCGTTCCTCATCTACGCCTACCTTCTCTATTACGGCCTGCCGAGCCTGGGTATCCGTTTCGATGCCTGGACGGCGGGCTTCATCGCCCTCATCACCTATCACGCCGCCTATTTCGCGGAGATTCTGCGCGGCACCTGGGCGACCCTGTCCACGGGCCAGGCCGAGGCCGCGCGCGCCCACGGCTTCACCACGTTCATGATGTACCGGCGGATCATTCTGCCCCAACTGGTGCTGCGCGCGGCGCCGGTGCTCGGCAACCAGGTTATCATTTGCCTGAAGGATACCGCTTTTCTGTCGATCATCACGGTGCGCGAATTGACCGCGGCCGCGAGCGCCGTGCAGTCCCAATACTTCATCCCGTTCGAGGCCTTCATCGTGGCCATCGGGTTGTACTGGCTGACGAGCATGCTGATCGAGGCGCTGGTGGCGCGTCTCGGTTTCGCCGCGGAGAGAAAAGGCCTTGGATACAAGCTCGCCGCCGTTCGCCGTTGAAGTGCGCAATGTCTCGAAGAGCTTCGCCGGCATCGAGGTGCTGCGCGAAGTCTGCCTGAACGTCGCGCACGGCCAGACCGTCAGCGTGCTCGGCCCGTCCGGTTCCGGCAAATCGACGCTTCTTCGCTGCATCAACTGGCTGGAGGAGCCCGACAGCGGCGAGATTCTCATCGCCGGCGTTCGCATCGGCGTCCGGGCCGACGGCAAGACTCACATGCCGGACCGCGAGCTCGCTCGAATGCGGGCGCGCATCGGCATGGTCTTCCAGAGCTTCAATCTGTGGCCGCATCTGAGCGTCATCGAGAACGTCACCGAGGCGCCGATTCACGTCCTCGGCATGGCCGAGGACGAGGCGATCGGTCGCGCCGAGAAGCTGCTCGAAAAGGTCGGCATCGGCGAGAAGCGCGACGCCTATCCCTACGTGCTCTCGGGCGGACAGAAGCAGCGGGTCGGCATCGCCCGGGCGCTCGCCATGAATCCCGAGGTGATACTGTTCGACGAACCGACCAGCGCGCTCGACCCGGAATTGGTGGGCGAAGTGCTCGCCGCCATGCGCGCGCTCGCCGAGGAAGGCATGACGATGGTCGTCGTCACGCACGAGATGGCCTTCGCCCGCGAGGTGTCCGACGAGATCGTCTTCATCGACCAGGGTTGCGTGGTCGAGCGCCAGGCGCCCGAGGCGTTCTTCGATCGGCCGCAGACCGCCCGCGCCCGCCAGTTCCTCAGCCGTTACACATGAACGACCCGGCTCAGGCGCGGATCGCCGCCTTGCGGGCGCGCTACGAGGCGTTGCGGGCGGAAGGTCAGGCGTTCGGCGAATTCGACGCCCGGGTGGCCGCCGCCGCCCGGATTCCGCGTGACATTCCGTCCGCTTCGCTCCGGCTCGAGACCATCGTTCCCGCCGGCTGGTACTGGCACGGCCGGGTGCCGGCCGGAACGTGTCTCCGGCTCGACAATCCGCGGGGCACGCCGGGACTGTCGTGCCTGTTCTGGAACGCAGCCGATCCCAGCGAACGCTTCTGCGCGACCGACACGGTCAAGGTGCAGTGGACCGCGGGCATCGGCCGCGGCCGGCTGCTCCTTTCCGACATGGGCCGGGTCCTGGCGTCGATCGTCGAAGACACGTGCGGACGCCACGACCTCCTGCTGGGCGCCGGCCCGCCCCGCGTCGACGACGACGGCACGTCGCCGCTCGAGGCCCGCAACGGCGCCGAGAACCTCGCCCTCGCCGCGGCCAAGCTGGGATTGGGCGCGCGCGACCTGCATGCGCCAGTGACCTTCTTCGCCCCGGTCCGGTGCGGCGCCGACCAGCGCTTTGCCTGGGCGAGCGGCGCCACCCTCGCGGAAACCTATCTCGATCTTCATGCCGAGATGGATCTGCTGGCCGCCGTCTCCAATGTGCCCCATCCGCTGGCCCCGGCGGGGTCCGTGGCCGAGGACGTCCGCATTTGCCTCTGGCGTCCGCAACGAGCCGACATCTCGGGCTTCTGCCGCGACGCGACGAGCGAGGCGGGTCGGGCCTTCGCGCGGACGCGCGCCTATCTCGCCGAGAGCAAGGGAGGTGGCGATGAACGAGGCATCTGAGCCGCCGGCCGTGCGGTACCGCCGCGTCGTCCCGCCGGGGCGGTCCTGGTCGGGCCTCGTGGCGCGAGGAGAGACGTTGCGCATCGTGGACCTGATCGGCGAGCAGGCGGTCGATGCGCTCCTCTATGCCGCCGCTGATACCGCCGAGCGCTACGATGCCCAGCTGACGGTTCTCGCCCAGGCGAGCACCGTCGTGACCCGGGGCACGCGCCTCTATTCCAACCGGGGCCGGGTGATGATGACCGTCGCCGCCGACACCCTCGGCGCCCACGACACGCTGGTTGGGTGTTGCAGCGCGGAAGGCAACACTGTGCGCTTCGGCGAGCAGGCGCGGCATCTGCACTCCTGCCGCGACAATTTCCTGATCGAGCTTGGCATGCACGGGATGTCGAAGTGCGACATCGTCCCCAATCTCAATTTTTTCATGCCGGTGCCCCTCGAAGAGGACGGCCGGCTGGCGATCGTCGGCGGCGCACAGCAGCCCGGCCATTTCGTCGACCTGCTCGCCGCCATCGACGTGCTGTGCGTGCTGTCGAACTGCCCGCAGATCAACAATCCCTGCAACGGGTTCGACCCGACGCCGATCGAAGTGACGATAACGTCCGCCGCCGGCACATTAGCTCACAACATATGAAACCACTCTCGCCCTACGACCCGCAGTACGACCCGCTGGTCGCGCGTACACCGGGGCACGGCCGCGACTATGCGCCCACTTACTGGGTCGCGACGGCCGGCACCCCACCTGAGGATGACGGCCCGATATTGGCTGACACCGACGCTGACGTCGTGATCGTCGGCTCGGGCTTCACCGGGCTGGCCACCGCGCTGTTCCTGGCGCGTGAACATGGCATCCGCGCGACCGTGCTCGAGGCCAACCAGAGCATCTGGGGCTGCACCAGCCGCAATGGCGGGCAAGGGCAGAACGCCAGCGGCAGGCTGTATCGCTCGCAATGGATCGAGCGCTGGGGCAAGGAGACCGCGCTCAAGCTCGATGCCGAGATTCGCCAGGGCTTCGAGACCTTCAAGAGCCTGGTCGCCGAGATCCCCTGCGATCCGCAGCCCGGGGGCCACCTCTATATCGCGCATCGCGAGAAGAAGATGGACTTCCTGAGCCACGAGGCCAAGGTGATGCGCGAGGTGTTCGGCTACGACACGCATATCCTCAGCGCCGACGAGGTGCGCTACCGCTACGTCAAAGATGCCGAGGCCGCTGGCGCGATGCACGAGCCCGACGGCATCGGCGTGCATCCGCTCAAGCTCGCCCAAGGCTATCTGCGCAAGGCGCGCGCGTTGGGCGTCAAGGTGCACCCCGCGAGCCCGGTGCTCGAATGCGAGACGCGCAACGGCGTGCACTACCTGAAGACGCCGGGCGGCACGGCGCGCGCGCGTGCGGTCGGTTTTGCCACCGGCGGGTACACGTCGAACGGGCTGCACCGCAGTCTCGACTCCAAGATCATGCCGATCCTGTCGAATTCGCTGGTCACGCGCGTGCTCACGCCCGAGGAGCTGGAAGCCACGAATTTCCTGACCACGGAAGTCATCACCGATACGCGCACGCTGCGCTTCTACTACCGCAAGCTGCCCGACAACCGCGTGCAGATCGGCAGCCGCAGCTCGATCACCGGCGCCGATGCGCCGAACCCGCGTCACCTGCAGGTGCTGGTGAACGGCCTGCACCGCAAATTCCCGGCCCTGAAGGGCATCGAGATCGACTATTCATGGTGGGGTTGGGTCGACGTCAGTCACGACATGATGCCGCGCATCGTGCAGCCTGATCCGCGCCAGAGCGTGTTCTACGCCTTGGGCTACGGCGGCAACGGCGTGTCGTTCTCGGCCCATGCGGGCCGCCGCATGGCGGAGCGCATCGCCGGGAAGACCAACAAGTCCTTCGAATTGCCGATCTACAATTCGCCGCTGCCGTATCCGAATGTGCTCAACCGCGTCGAGTCGCGCGCCCTCGCGCCATTTCGCCGGTTCGGTCAGCGCATGCTGTACCACTGGTATTACCTGCACGACGAACTGTTTTGAGTTCCGCTTCAGAAGGCTCGCTGGAAGCGGTATGCTACCCGCGCCGAAACCGATCCCCGAGGAGAAGCGATGAAACGGTTTTCAGCATTGTTGCTCGCAGTCGCCGGTGTCGCGCTGCTCGGAGCCGGCACGCCGGTACTCGCGCAGCAGACGGTCAACTACGGAGTGCAGCCGGCGACGATGCCGATCTATATCGCGCGCGAGCTCGGGCTGCTCGATCCGATCGAAAGGAAGCACGGCATCCGGGTGGTGTTCCGCAACTTCGCCTACGGCGCGCCGGAGAACCAGGCGATGGCCGCGGGCGAGCTGCAGATGGCCTCGGCCGGCATGGGTCCTGCGATCATCGCCGCGTCGCGGCTGCCTTCGACGCTGGTCGCGATCACGATCCTCGAGCAGACCGCGATCCTCGTCCCCAAGGACTCGCCGCTGAAGAGCGTGAAGGAGCTCAAGGGCAAGAAAGTCGCCTTTCCCGGCGAGGGCTCGCAGCAATACCCGCTGCTGCTGAAGGCGCTCGCCGACTCAGGCCTCAAGGAAGCCGATATCACGCTGTTCAAGACCGATGGCGCGCAGATTCCGACGCTGCTGCAGAGCAAGTCGGTCGATGCCGGCATCACCTGGGATCCGCACGTCTCCAACGCGCTCGCGGCCGGTCACTCCAAAGTGCTCATCAAGGCCGAGAAGATCATGCCGATCATGCAGGGCCACTACATCGGCAACGGCGAGTATGTGCATGACGACTTCCTTGCCAGGCGGCCCGAGGTGGTGCAGGACCTGGTGAGCGCCAACGTCAGGGCGATCGACTTCATCCTGAAGGATCCGAAGGCCGCGGCCCGGATGTGGGCGAAGCAGATCGGCTTCCCCGAGAACGTCATCAATTACTCGCTCTCGGAGGGCATCTCGGTCTACAGCCGTAACGTCGTCCCAGAGAAAGCGACGATCGATGCCTACGCCAGGTTCCTGAAGGACGCGAAGATCCTGAAGGCCGACGACAACCCGAAGTTCAACGCATCCTTCGCCCAGAAGGCGCTGGCCGAGGCGGGCAAGTAGCGTGTTTCTCTCGCGCGCGCTGCCGCTCGCGACGGCAGTGGTCGTGATCGTGATCGTGTGGCAGCTTGTCATCGCGATCTTCAGGCCGCATATCTCGCTCCTGCCGCCGCCGGTCATCGCGGCGCAGGAGTTCTGGACCTTGCTCGCGAGCGGCGAGCTTTTCCTGCACACCGGAACGAGTCTCGCGCGCGTGTTCTCGGCGTGGACCATCACCGGCGCGATCGCGATTCCGCTCGGGCTCGCCATGGGATGGTCGCGCCGCGTCGAGCGCATCGTCGATCCGTTCGTCGAGATCTTCCGGCCGATCTCGCCGCTCGCCTGGATCCCGCTCGCCATCCTCTGGTTCGGCATCGGCGAGGCGGGCAAGGTGTTCGTCGTCTGCGTGGCGACGCTGTTTCCGACCCTGCTCTCCACCATCGCCGGCGTGAAGCGCATCGACCCGGTGCTGGTGCATGCCGGGCAGGTACTCGGCTGCACCGACCAGGCATCGCTCTTCTGCAAGGTGATTTTTCCCGCCGCCCTGCCGAGCATCGTGGTGGGCCTGCGAATTTCCTTCGGCACCGGCTGGGCGGCGATCATCGCGGCGGAGCTCGTCGCCGCGCGCTCGGGCCTGGGCTATCTCATCGCCAACGGCATGGAAATCCTGCGCGCCGACAAGGTGCTCGTCGGCATGGCGATGATCGGAATCCTCGGCGTGTTCTTCGACGCGGTGTTCCGCTTCCTGCACCGGCGCTTTTCCTGGGGCGAAGAGTGATCGGGACAGCCAAGCCGCTGTCGCTGCGCGGCATCGCCAAGACCTACCAGAGCAAGACCGGCACGCCAGTGGAGGCGCTCGCCCCCATCGACCTCGAGATCGCCGCGGGCGAGTTCGTGGTGATCGTCGGGCCTTCCGGCTGCGGCAAATCGACGCTTCTCAACATGCTGGCGGGCTTCGGCGAGCCCACGAGCGGCGAGGCTCGCGTGGGCGGAGAGAAAATCCAGGGCCCCGACATCGATCGCGGCATGGTGTTCCAGAGCTATGCGCTCTTTCCGTGGCTGTCGGTGCTCGGCAACGTCGAATTCGGCCTCGAGCGCAAGGGCCTGGCGAAGCGCGAGCGCCGCCAGATCGCGATGGAGTCTCTGCGCATGGTCGGTCTCGAGGATTTCGCCGGGCGGGCCATCAACGAGCTCTCGGGCGGCATGAAGCAGCGCGTGGCGATCGCGCGCGCCTTCGCGCCGCAACCCTCGATCATCCTGATGGACGAGCCCTTCGGCGCGCTCGACGCGCTCACCCGGCGCTTCCTGCAGCGCGAGCTGCTGCGCATCTGGCAGCAGCACAAGAAGACCGCGGTGTTCGTCACGCATTCGGTGCCCGAGGCGATCATGCTCGCCGACCGCATCGTCGTCATGACCGCGCGCCCGGGCCGCATCAGGAAGATCACCGCGCTCGACCTGCCGCACCCGCGCGAATCGACCTCCGAGCGTTTTCGCGACTGCGAGCAAGAACTTTATGCCGTCCTCGACGAGGAGCTCGCCAAAAGCTTCGCTCTGGGCTAGAGGCCCGCTTCCTTGAGAATGAGGTCCGAGGCCTTCTCGGCGATCATCACTACCGGCGCGTGCGTGTTGCCGGAGGTGAGGGTCGGCATGATCGAGCAGTCCACTACGCGCAAGCCGCTTACCCCGTGCACTCGGAGCTCGTCGTCGACCACCGCCATGGCATCTCTGCCCATCTTGCAGGTGCCGGAGGGATGGAAGATCGTCGCGCCGTAGTTGCGCGCGAATTCGAGCAGATCGTCGTCGCTTTGCGCTCGCTCACCCGGCCGGTATTCTTCGGCGACGTAGGGCTGCAACGCTTTTGTCATGGCGAGTTTTCTCGCCAGCCGAATGCCGGCGACGGCAAAACGGCGGTCGAGCTCGGTCGAAAGATAGTTCGGTCGCATCGAGGGCGGCTCGAAGGGATCAGTCGAACGGATGCGCACCGTGCCGCGCGACTCGGGCCGCAGCTGGCACACCGACATGGTGAGTCCCGGCCAGGGATGCGGTCTTGCGCCGGCGAGCTCCGCCGAGAGCGTCGCGAAATGGAACTGCACGTCGGGTGTCTTCGACTCCGGCAGTACGCACGTGAAGAGCCCGCCCTGGTTGATCCCGACCGCCAGCGGGCCTTTCCTTGTGAAGATCCACTTGGCGCCGATGCGAAGCTTCCCCCACAGGCTGCGCAGATCGTCGTTGGTGGTGATCGGCTTGGTGCACTTGTACATTAGGCGCAGCTGCAGATGATCCTGCAGGTTCTCGCCGACGCCGGGAAGGTCCGCAAGCGCCGGAATGCCCAGCGACGCGAGAAGCGAGACGGGACCGATACCTGAAAGCTGCAGGAGCTGCGGGCTTTGCAGCGCGCCGGCGCTGAGGATCACTTCGCGCGCGGCGCGGAACTCGCCCTTCTTGCTTTGCACGCCGACCGCGCGCTTG
>VBCP01000245.1 GCA_005888925.1 Betaproteobacteria bacterium
TCGCTCTGTGGGCGCTGGTCACGTTCGGCGGCGTGATCGATGCGATGTTCCTGAAGGATCCGGTCTACACGTTCAAGACCGGGATCGATCTCTTCGTGCAGTTCGGCTTCGTAAGAGACGTCGGCATCACCGTGTTCCGCGTGGTGGGCGGCTTCATCCTCGCGGCCATCGTCGCGGTGCCGCTCGGCATCCTCATGGGCGCGTTCAAGCCGGTCGAGGCCTTCCTCGAGCCTTTCGTGTCCTTCGCGCGCTACCTGCCGGCCTCGGCGTTCATTCCGCTGCTCATCCTGTGGGCCGGCGTCGGCGAGAAGCAGAAGCTCTCGGTGATCTTCATCGGCTCGGTGTTCCAGGTCATCCTGATGGTGGCGCTGATCGTCGGCTCGACGCGCCGCGACCTGATCGAGGCCGCCTACACGCTCGGCGCCGACTCCAGTGGCATCGTCCGGCGGGTGATGTTGCCGGGCGCGGCGCCGCAGATCGCCGAGACGCTGCGTCTCGTGCTCGGCTGGGCCTGGACCTACGTGATCGTCGCCGAGCTGGTGGGCGCCGAGAGCGGCATCGGCCACATGATCATGGACAGCCAGCGCCTGCTCGATACCGGGCAGATGATCTTCGGCATCTTGTGCATCGGCGTGATCGGGCTCGTCTCCGACCTCGCCTTCAGGTGGGCGAACCAGCGCCTCTATCCATGGGCTTTCTGACGGTCGAGGGCGTGTCGCACCGTTTCCCCGGCGTACACGGCGGCCCGCCCACCGAGGCGTTGAGCCGCACCGATCTCAGCGTCGAGGACAACGACTTCATCGCCATCCTCGGCCCGTCGGGCTGCGGCAAGTCGACGCTGCTGCGCATCGTCGCCGGGCTCGAGACGCCGACCACCGGACGCGTGTTGCTGGACGGCCAACCCGTCACCGGTCCGGGCCCCGATCGCGGCATGGTGTTCCAGTCCTACACGCTCTTCCCGTGGCTCACCGTCGAGCAGAACATCCGCGCGCGTGGGGCTGCGAGGATTCGAGCGGCACTATCCGAAGATGCTGTCTGGCGGCATGCAGCAACGCACCGCGCTCGCGCGCGCATTGGCTAACGATCCCAAAATCTTGCTGATGGATGAACCCTTCGGCGCCCTCGACAACCAGACGCGCGCGCTGATGCAGGAGCTGCTGCTCGGCATCTGGGAAGCCGATCGCAAGACCGTGCTCTTCGTGACGCACGACATCGACGAGGCGATCTTCATGGCGAACCGGGTAGTTGTGCTCTCGGCGCGGCCGGGACGCATCAAGGCCGACGTGCGCATCGAGCTGCCGCATCCGCGCCATTACACGATGAAGACCACGCCGGCGTTTTCCGCTTACAAGGCCCAGCTCACCGAGGAGATCCGCACCGAGGCGATGAAGGCCGTGGAGATGCACCATGCTTAAACTTCCAGCACTGGACCCGAACACAGTGGAGGAGAAACGCGGCTCCGGCTATCCGGAGCCCTTCAAGTCGCGCATGGGCGAGCGCGTCAAGCGGCGGCTCGGCCAAGCTTGCGGGCTCACAAAGCTCGGCGTGAACCTGGTGACCCTCGGTCCCGGCGGCCAGTCGGCATTGCGGCACTGGCATACGCTCGAGGATGAATTCGTTTACGTGCTGGAAGGCGAGGTTGTGCTCGTCACGAACGGCGGAGAGCAGACGCTCAGCGCGGGGATGTGCGCGGGCTATCCCGCCGGCAACGCCGACGCGCATCACTTCATCAACCGCTCGCCGCGGCCGGCGAAATACCTCGAGATGGGCCAGCGCCCCGAGGGCGACGTGGCGTTTTATCCCGACGACGACCTCATGTTGATGCCCACGCCGGACGGTGATATTTCGGTACACAAGGACGGCAGGAGGTATTGAGTGCTGACGCTCTACGGTGCAAAAGGCTCTGGCGCCGCAGCCGCCGAGGCCGCGCTGCGCATCGCGGATGTACCGTTCCGCTGGGTGGAGGCGGCGAGCTGGGAGCCGGGCAAGGGGCTCGAGGAGCTGAAGCGCGTCAATTCGCTCGCGCAGATCCCGACGCTGCTGCTCGAGGACGGCGCGGTGATGACCGAGAGCGCCGCGATTCTCATCTGGCTGGGCTTGCACTATCCGAAGAGCGGCCTGCTGCCTTCGGATCCGGCGCAGGCGATCCGCGGCCTGGTCTACATCGCCGCGAACTGCTACTCCGCGATCGGCATCATCGATTACCCGGCGCGCTACTGCGCGCCCTGCGACGACGCGATGAGCGAACGCATCCGGGCGGGCGCCAAGTCTCGGCTGCCCGAGTACTGGCGCATCTTCGCCGATGAGTTCGGCACGCACATGAATCCGGCTCAGCCCGGCGCGCTCGACCTGCTCGCGGCCGTGGTGTCACGCTGGTCTGGCACTCGAGCGCATCTCAAAGAAAGCCGCCCTGCGTTCCACGCGATGCTGGAAAAAGTCGAAGCCGACCCGCGCATCGCGGCCATCTTCCAGCGGCACTGGCCCAAGAAATAATTACGGACGTTGTCCGGAATTAGCGCCGCGGCGGCAGCGGCGGCGGGGTGAGGCGCGGGCGATTCTCGAGCTTCGGCCGCGAGGGGCGCACCTCGTCGATGCGCTTGAGCGCGATGGCTAGCGCGGTCTCGAGCTGCCGATCGTGGCCGGCGACGTAATCCTGCGGCGCATTGTCGACGTCGATATCGGGATCGGTGCCGTAGTTCTCCACCGCCCAGCCGACGTCCGTGAACCAGAACGAGAACTCGGGCTGAGTCACCGTGGTGCCGTCGACCAGCGGATGGCGCGGATAAATGCCGATCACGCCGCCCCAGGTGCGCTTGCCGATGAGCGGGCCGATCTTCATCAGCTTGAAGCAGTGCGAGAAGATGTCGCCGTCGGAGCCGGCGTGCTCGTTGGTGAGGGCGACGAGCGGGCCAAACGCGGAGTAGCTCGGGTAGGGATACGGCTGCTCCCAGCGCGGAAAATCGTAGCCGATGCGCTTCCGCGCGAGCTTCTCGAGCAGGAGCTGCGAGACGTGGCCACCACGGTTGTAGCGCACGTCGACGATCATCCCATCGCGCTCGCACTCGACGATGAAGTAGCGGTGGAACTCGGCGAAGCCCGCCGACATCATGTCGGGCAGGTGCAGGTAGCCGACGCGGCCCTTCGACTGCTCGTGCACCCAGCGGCGGTTGCGCTCCACCCAGTCGCGGTAGCGCGCGGGGACTTCGTCCTTCAGCAGCGTGACGAGGGCCGTGCGCTTTTCGTCGCCCTTGGCGATAGTCAATTCGACTTTTGCGCCCGCCTGATGCACGAGCAGTGAAGTCACCGGCCGCTCGGGCGTCACCGGCTGGCCGTTCACCGCGAGGATGCGCTCGCCGACGCGCGCCTCGACGCCAACTGCGTTGAGCGGCGAGTCGGAGACCGCCTCCCAGGCGTCGCCGGTGGCGATGTGCCTGATCTCGTTTCCCTTGAAATCCGCGGCGAGTGCGCCGAGCGTCCAGGCTGGCGGCTTGCGATGATCGCCGAGCATCTCGTAGGCGTGCGAGGTGCCGAGCTCGCCGTGCATCTCCCAGATCAGGTCCGAGAGCTCACCGCGCGTCGATATCCTCGGCAGCAGCGCTTCGTACTTGCGCACCGCGCCCTGCCAGTCGACGCCCGACATGTCCTGCACCCAGAACTGATCGCGCTGCAGCCGCGCGACCTCGCGCAGCATCTGGCGCCATTCGAGCGCCGGGTCGACCGAGACGCGGATGCGCTCGAGGTCGATAGAGCCCGTCTGGCGCGAATGCTCGGGAAAACCTTCGCCCGCTTTGGGATCGGGCTTCTTGCTGGCCTCGAGCGCGCGCAGCTTCTTGCCTTCGCGCATGAGGAGCGTCTTGGCGTCGCGCGAGAGCGAGAACGAGTCGATCTTTTCCACCAATATCTCGCGATGCACCGTGGCGAAGTCGAAGCACTCGAGGCGCCCCGGCCGCTCGGCGCCGAGGCCGCCGCGCCCATGCGCGCCCGCGACGTCGAACACCGTCCACAGCACCTTGCCGTGGATGCCGGCGATCTGGCGATAGACGCCTTCGGGCACCGGGAAGGCGGCGACCCGGCGCTCGAGCCCCTCCACGTCGATCTGCACCAGCTGCGCCTTCGGCGGCTCCTTTTCCTCGGGCTTGGTGAAGCCGCGCGGCTCCGGGTCGAACGGCGGCTTGCCGCGCGCCTGCAGCGCGATCAGATACGGCCGACCGCCGCGCGGGAACGACAGCTCGAAGTTGACGTTGTCGTAGACCGGGTCGAAGGTCCGGATCGAGAGGAAGTAGAGGTAGCGCCCTTCCGGATCGAAGGCCGGGCAGTAGTCGATGAAGTCGCCATTCGTCGCTGGCACCACGCGACCGCGCCCGAGCTCATACAAATGGATGGCGCTCGTGACGGGGGTAGTGGGGAACTGGTAGGCGAGCCAGGCGCCATCGGGCGACCAGGCGAGCTGCTCGCTGCGGCCGAACTTGCTCTTGGCGATTGTCTGCACGCTCGACTTCTCGAGGTCGGCGAGCAGCACCTCGCAGCGATGGTTGGTGATGGCCACGAGCTTGCCGCTCGGCGCGGCCTCCATCGCCACGACGCGCCCGATGTCGGCGTCGAGCGTGCGCTCGGCACCGTCGGAGAAAACCTGCAAGCGCTCCTCGCCCGAAGCATCGCAGACTCCGACCAGGCTGCCGTCGGCGAGCCAGCGACCATGGCGGAAGCGCACGGCGTCGGGCGCGCCATGCTGGCGCACCGCGCCTTCCCAGAGCGCGAACGAGAAGAGCTTGCCGCGCACATCGGTAACCACGCTATGCCCGGCAGGATGCAGGTCGTAGCCGCCAAGAAACTCGGCGGGTGCGACGAACTTGCGCGCCGCCTGCGTGCGGTGCGCGCGCACCTCGACCTCCAGGCACCGGCTCGTATCCTTGGTGGGGTCGAAGAGCCAGATGTCGGCGCCGCACTGGTAGACGATGCGCTTGCCGTCGGTCGAGGCGTGGCGCGCGTAGTAGTCGTCGTGATCGGTATGCCGCCGAACACCAGAACCATCGGGTGCGCACGAATAGAGATTGCCGACGCCTTCGAAGTCGGAAAGGAACCAGATGCGATTGCCGAGCCAGAGCGGGCTCGTGATGTTGCCCTTGAGCATCTCCAGCCGGCGAAACTCGCCGTCGCCAGTTGCGTCCGCCCACAGCGCGCCGGCAGTGCCGCCGCGGTAACGCTTCCAGCGTGCGGGGTCGGCGGTGTTGCGGCCGATGACTTTCGCACTCTTGGGACCGAAGGCGAGGTGGTTCACTTGGCCGAAGGGGAGCAGGTGCTGACGAAGAGGATCGAGCCTTCGGGCGTCCAGCCGCGCACGATGACGTCGGGCCCGAGCCAAGTCATGCGCCGCGCGGGTCCGCCCTCGGCCGGCATCAGGTAGACCTCGGGGTGCTGCTCATCTCGGGCGACGTAGGCGAGCCAACGCCCGTCCGGCGAAAGGCACGGCGTACCGACCTCGCCCAGGCCCGCGGTCAGGCGCCGGGCGGTGCCGCCGGCGGCATCGACGCGCCAAAGGTCGTCGTCGCAAACGAAAACGATTGCATCGCCAGCAATGCTGGGCTGCCTGAGGTAACCTCGCGCTGTCATGAGGATCGATTCTGCCATCGCCACCCTCGCGCTGGCGGTCGCTTTCTCCGCTGCGGACGCGCGTCCCTTCCGCTGGGCGAGCCAGGGCGACCCGCAGACCATCGATCCGCACTCCCAGAACGAGCTGCTCACCAACAGCGTCAACGGCCAGATGTACGAGACGCTGGTGAACCGTGGCAAGAAGCTCGAGATCGTCCCGGTGCTCGCGACCGAGTGGAAGGAGGTCGATCCGCTCACCTGGCGCTTCACATTGCGCAAGGGCGTGAAGTTCCACGATGGCACGCCCTTCACCGCCGACGATGTGCTGTTCTCGGTGCAGCGCGCGAGCCAGCCGAGCTCGCAGATCCGCGTCTATGCCACGGCGTTGGGCAAGCCGAGCAAGATCGATGACTTCACGGTGGAGTTCAAGCTCGAGGAGCCCAATCCCATCATGCTCGAGCACGCCACACTGGTTCAAATCATGAGCCGCCAGTGGTGCATGAAAAACAAGGTCGAGCGGCCGCTCGATTTCTCCAACAAGGAGGAGTCCTACGCCTCGACGCACGCCAACGGCACCGGGCCCTACATGCTGAAATCACGCGAGCCGGACGTGAAGACCGTGCTCGTGCGCAATCCGAACTGGTGGGGCAAGCCGAGCGGCAACGTGACCGAGGTGACTTACCTGTCCATCAAGTCGGATCCGACGCGAGTATCGGCGCTGATCGCCGGCAATATCGACATGATCCTCGACCCGCCGCCGCAGGACGTGCCGCGGCTGCGCCGGCAACCCGGCATCCGGCTGATCGAGGGGACGGAGAACCGCATCATCTTCTTCGGCTTTGACCAGGCGCGCGATGAGCTCCTCTATTCCGATGTGAAAGGGAAGAACCCATTCAAGGACAGGCGCGTGCGCGAGGCCATCTATCGCGCGATCGACATCGAGGCGCTCAAGCGCGTGACGATGCGCGGGCAGGCGCAGCCCACCGGCGGCATCACGCCGTCGATCCTTGCCTCCAGCCCGGAGATCGAAAAGCGCCTGCCGTACGACGTCAACCGCGCCAAGCAGCTGCTCGCCGAGGCGGGGTATCCCAACGGCTTCGGCTTCACGCTCGACTGTCCGAACAACCGCTACATCAACGACGAGCAGATTTGCATTGCGGTGGCGGGGATGCTCGCGAAGATCGGCCTCAAGGTGCGGGTGAACGCCCAGCCGCGGGCGATCTACTTCGCCCGCCTGCCGAAGCGCGACACGAGCGCCTATATGCTGGGCTGGGGCGGGGCGATCACCGACGCGCAGACCACGCTGACGCCGGTGTTGCACAGCCCCGACGGCAAGGGCGCCGGCGACTACAACTGGGGCAACTACGTCAACAAGAAGCTCGACCAGTTCATCGACGCCGCCCGCGTAGAGCCGGATGCGGCCAAGCGCAAGCAGCAGATCGCCGGCGCGCTCGCCGAGCACAACGCGCAGATCCACCACGTGCCGCTCCACCGCCAGGTGATTCCGTGGGCGATGCGCGAGAACATTCGCGCCGTTCACCGCGCCGACAACTGGGTCGAGACCCAGTGGGTTTATGTCGATTAGAAAAATCCTGTAAACTTGCCAATCTCACCACGCGATGGGTAGATGGCCAAATATGTCTTCGTAACCGGTGGTGTAGTTTCCTCGTTAGGTAAAGGCATCGCCGCCGCGTCCCTCGCAGCGATCCTCGAATCGCGCAGCATCCGCGTCACCAACATCAAGCTGGACCCCTACATCAACGTCGATCCGGGCACGATGAGCCCGTTTCAGCACGGTGAGGTGTTCGTCACCGAGGATGGCGCCGAGACCGACCTGGACCTTGGGCATTACGAGCGTTTCCAGAGCTCGAAGATGCGCCGCTGGAACAACTTCACCACCGGCCAGATCTACGAGTCGGTGATCAAGAAGGAGCGCAAGGGCGACTACCTTGGCGGCACCGTCCAGGTCATCCCGCACATCACCGACGAGATCAAGGCGTACATCAAGCGCGGCGCCGGCGAGGCCGACGTGGCGATCGTCGAGATCGGCGGGACCGTGGGCGACATCGAGTCGCTGCCGTTCCTGGAAGCCATCCGGCAGATGGGCCTCGAACTCGGCCGCAACAACGTCTGCTACATCCACCTGACCCTCGTGCCCTACATCGCCTCGGCGGGCGAGATCAAGACCAAGCCCACCCAGCACTCCGTCAAGGAGCTGCGCGAGATCGGCATCCAGGCCGACGCGCTCCTGTGCCGCACCATCCAGCCGCTGCCCGAGGAAGAGCGGCGCAAGATCGCGCTCTTCACCAATGTACAGAAGGAAGCCGTCATCTCGGCCTGGGATGTCGATTCCATTTACAAAATTCCGATGATGCTGCACGACCAGATGCTCGACGAGATCGTCTGCCA
>VBCP01000241.1 GCA_005888925.1 Betaproteobacteria bacterium
GGGCATTCCCGCGGCCGTCGTGGGCGAATCCATCGTGCTGAGCGCAGATGCGCCGGCGCCGGCGGTGGACGCATTGCACAGCCACGATGACATCGCCGCAGTGATCATCGAGCCATCGGGCGCGTCCTGGGGCCAGGTGCCGCTCCCGCCGGGATTTCTCTCCGCATTGCGCGAGGCCACCAAAACGCGCCGCGTGCCGCTGATATTCGATGAAGTGATCACCGGTTTTCGCTGGTCGCGCGGCGGCGCGCAGGCGCGCTATGGCATCACGCCGGACGTCACGGTGCTGGCGAAAATCCTGGCCGGCGGTTTGCCCGGCGGCGCGGTGGCCGGCGCGAAGGACATCCTCGACCAGATCGACCCGGCGGCGGCGAAGGCCGCGGGCCGGGAGAAAGTCGGTCACCAGGGCACGTTCAACGCCAATCCGCTGTGCGCGGCGGCGGGCGTGACCATGCTCTCGCTCGTCGCCACGACCGACGCCGGCGAGCGCGCCGAACGCACCGCCGAGGAGCTGCGCGCCGCCATGCGCCGCATCCTCGTCGAGGAAGGCGTGCCGTGGGGCGTGTTCGGCCAGGCATCGGTGTTCGTGATCTTTCCCAATCCCGCCCGCCTGCCGATCGACCCGGCGAATTTCGATCCGCTAAAGCTCGGCTTCAAAGGCCTGAAGGGCGGCCGCGACCCGCAGCTCAACAACAAGCTGCGCCTCGCGCTACTCGCGCACGGCGTCGACATCGCCGGCGGTCCCGGCGGCTTCGTTTCCGCCGCGCACGGGCCGCGCGAGGTCGCGCAGACGCTGGATGCGTGGCGCAGCGCAGTGCGCGCGATGAAGGGCGAATTGCGCTAGGTGCGCCAGATGCGCGGCTCGACCGCGGCGCGCCCGGCGATCGCGGGCCGCAGCAGCGACCACAGGGCGGTAAAGGCGCGCATCGCCTCCTCGCTCGAATCGCCTAGGTAGCGGGCGATCAGCACCCCGGGAAGCACGGTGAGCGCAAGGCATGCGGGCGCTTCCTTGCGGTGAGGGTCGATGGCAGCGGGCGCTGCCGCGATCATGGTGGCGCAGACGCTGCGGCCCGCGAGCCCCGCGGGCGAGCTCATGATCCTGCCGCCGCCCTCGATGCGTCCGCGTTCCAGCCAAAGGAGCCGGCCGTCCCGGCTTAGCCGCTGCTCGAGCCGGATCTCGCCCTTGTCGAAGCGCTCGCCCGAGCCGCTGCGCCCGAGGCACAGCACCTCCCAGCCGATGTAGCGCGCATCGCCTCTCAGCTCGACGCTGCATTCGAAGCTCGCGTGCGCGCCGTCGAACACGATGGTCTCTCGCGGCAGCCACTCGACAATGCCGTCGACCGTGAAGCGCAGGTTCTGCTTCGCCCATGCGCCCACCGAGCGGTACCACTTGCCGGCGCCGGGCGTGGTAAGCAACGCGTGGCTGCCTTGCGCAGCACTGACGTCCAGCGCGAGCTCGTCGCCGCCGGCGATGCCGCCGGGCGGGTGCACCACGATCGCGTGGCATACCGCGTCGCCCTCGGGATAGAGCGGTTTCTGCACCACGAGCGGACCTTCGTGACTGCGCCTTGCAAGCACCGAGCGGTTTTCATCCCGCGCGAATGAAAGCGACAGGCTTGCCTTCCAGGACGCGGCGAGCGGCTCGCTAAGGCGCATTCAAATATGATAGTGCGTCCCTTGCCCGCCGACTGAAGGAGTGCAGCCATGTCGTCACGCGCGCATAAGAAGC
The DNA here is from genome assembly GCA_005888925.1 of Betaproteobacteria bacterium. GTDB lineage: Bacteria > Pseudomonadota > Gammaproteobacteria > Burkholderiales > SG8-39 > SCGC-AG-212-J23. The sequence continues at coordinate 1,730 of VBCP01000241.1, forward strand.
CCGTCTACCGCAGCCTTTACTGCCAGGTGATCGTCGCCATCGCGATCGGCGTGCTGCTCGGCTACTTTTTCCCTGAAACCGGCGAGGCGATGAAACCGCTGGGCGACGGCTTCATCAAGCTCATCAAGATGATCATTGCGCCGGTGATCTTCTGCACCGTCGTGGTCGGCATCGCCGGCATGGAGAGCATGAAGACGGTGGGCAAGACCGGGGGCTACGCCCTGCTCTACTTCGAGGCGGTGAGCACCCTCGCCCTGATCGTCGGCCTGGTCATCATCAACACGTTCCAGCCAGGCGCGGGAATGAACATCGATCCCGCCAGCCTGGACACCAAGTCGGTCGCGCAGTACGCCGCGCCGGGCAAGATGCAGTCGACCACCGAGTTCCTGCTGAACGCCATCCCGAACACGGTGGTGGACGCGTTCGCGAAGGGCGAGATCCTCCAGGTACTGCTGTTCTCCGTTCTGTTCGGCTTCGCCCTGCACGCCTTCGGCACGAAAGGCAAGCCGGTGTTCGAGCTGATCGACAAGCTCTCGCACGTGCTGTTCGGCATCGTCGGCATCATCATGAAAGTGGCGCCGCTCGGCGCCTTCGGTGCGATGGCCTTCACCATCGGCAAGTACGGCGTCGGCACGCTGCTCTCGCTCGCCAGGCTGATGGGCACGTTCTACGCCACGTGCCTGTTCTTCATTCTCGTGGTGCTGGGGATCATCGCCTGGCTGCACGGCTTCAGCGTCTGGAAGTTCATCAAGTACATCAAGGAGGAGCTCTTCATCGTGCTCGGCACCTCGTCGTCCGAGTCGGTGCTGCCGCGCATGATCGCGAAGCTGGAGAACCTGGGCGTCAAGAAGTCGGTGGTGGGGCTGGTGATCCCGACCGGCTACTCCTTCAACCTGGACGGCACGTCGATTTACCTCACGATGGCGGCGGTGTTCATCGCCCAGGCCACCAACACGCCGATGACGCTCACCCAGCAGCTCACCCTGCTGGGCGTATTGCTGCTCACCTCCAAAGGCGCCGCCGGCGTGACCGGCAGCGGCTTCATCGTGCTCGCCGCGACGCTCTCGGCCGTGGGCGTGGTGCCGGTAGCCGGGCTGGCGCTGATTCTCGGCATCGACCGCTTCATGTCGGAGGCGCGCGCGCTCACCAACCTGATCGGCAACGGCGTCGCCACGGTCGTGGTCGGCCGCTGGTGCGGGGAGGTGGATGTGGAAAGAATGCGCCGCCACCTTGACCAGGAGACCGCGGAAGAAGCCGAAGCTCCGGAGAAGGTGCTGGTCGAGGAGGAAGAAGGCAGCAAGCTCGCGCCCGCCGCGCTGCACCGCTGAGTCATACCGCCAGCAGGCGCTTGACGTCGTCGCGTTCCATATCGGCGCCGGCGCCGCGCGCGACGATCTCGCCGCGCTCCATCACGAGGTATTGGTCGGCGAGCGAGCGCGCAAAGTCGTAGTACTGCTCGACCAGCA
>VBCP01000242.1 GCA_005888925.1 Betaproteobacteria bacterium
AGAGGCGTACGAAAACCTCAACCACGGCGCGCGACATTTTCGCGTCCATGGTGAAGTACCCTGCGTTTTGCCCCTCGGTGTCCGCGTATTCCCAGTTGGCCGAGGCGCCGAGGCGGCGCATCTGGCGCGTGATGGTGGCCCCCGACTGCTGCTTCCACTGCCAGACGCGCTCGACGAATTTCTCGCGCCCCAGGTCGTGGCGGCTCTGCGCCTTCTCCTCGAGCTGGCGCTCGACCACGATCTGCGTGGCGATTCCCGCATGGTCGGTGCCGACCACCCAGTTCGTGTTGAAGCCGCGCATGCGGTGGTAGCGGATGAGCGCGTCCATCAGCGTCTGCTGGAACGCATGGCCCATGTGCAGCGTGCCGGTGACGTTCGGCGGCGGCAGCTGGATGCAGTACGCGGGCTTGTCGCGCGTTTCTCCCGGCGGGCGGTGGCGGAAGTAGCCGCTCGATTCCCAGCGCTGGTACCAGTGCTGCTCGATGGCAGCGGGATTGAAGCTCTTGTCGAGCACTACTTCGGGTTTGTGGTTTCCGGCAGCGCCAGGGCGTGCGCAACCGAGGAGGCGACCGCTTCACGCACCATCTGCGTCACGCTGACGGTGAGCTCCGCGCGCACGCCATCGAGCGCCTGGCCGAGTACTTTGCTGAGCGTGCGCGCGAGGCGCTCGTCGATGACGCGGTCGACTTCGGGGCCGAGCCGCGCGAGCACCGCGCGCTCGAGCTCGCGCGCCAGCGCTTCGAGCACGGCGGCATCGACCGCCGGCCGCGTGCGCTGCGCGTCGGCGACCACCTGGGTCAGCACCGGGACCCTGGATTCGCGCTCGCCCTCAGCCATCGTCGCGCGCAAGATCGTGGCTCGCGATCGCGTAGCCGCGGCTCTTGTACAGCCGGAAGCGGGCACGCGCCGCCTCGCGCTCGGCGTCGTCCGCGCCGACGACTTCGAGCAGGCGCTCGAAGCTCGCGAAGTGCGGCGGGCACTCGCCCGAGAGGTTGAGCAGCACCGGGATGTCCGCCGGTGTGCGGTCATCCTGTGCGATGAGCACCGGCGTCTCGGCCGCGAGCGCATCCCCCGCGGGACAGTGCGGCACGAAGCCGGTCGCGGGCCAGGTCCACATCAGGCGGTCGACGCGTGACGCCACTTCGGGGTCGGGCGCGTAGACGACCATGCGCTGCCCTTGGGCGAGCGCTTTGCCCGCCAGGCGGCAGGCCACCTGCAAGCGATCAGATGCGTTGAAATAGAAGTCTATGCTGGTCACTTGCGCCCGGCGTGCCTTAGCGCGAAGCGCACGAGCAGCGGCACCGGACGCCCGGTCGAGCCCTTTTCGCGGCCGCTCTTCCAGGCGGTGCCGGCGATGTCGAGATGCGCCCAGCGCAGCTTCCGCGTGAAGCGCGCGAGGAACGACGCCGCGGTGATGCTGCCGCCGGGCCGGCCGCCGATGTTCGCCATGTCGGCGAAGTTCGAGCGCAGCTGCTCCTGGTAGTCCTCCCACAGCGGCATCTGCCAGACGCGGTCCCAGGCGTCCTCGCTTGCCGCGCGCAGCTCGTCGGCGAGCTTCTGGTCGTTGGCGAAAAGCCCGGTCGCGATGTGGCCGAGCGCGATGACGCAGGCCCCGGTCAGCGTGGCGATGTCGACCACCACCTCGGGCTTGAAGCGCTCGGCATAGGCGAGCGCATCGCACAGAATCAGGCGACCCTCGGCGTCGGTGTTGAGGATCTCCACCGTCTGGCCCGAGAGCGTGGTCACCACGTCGCCGGGCTTGATGGCGTGGCCGCCGGGCATGTTCTCGCAGGCCGGGATGATGCCGACGACGTTCACCGGCGCCTTCATGCCGGCGAGCGCGCGGATCGCGCCGAGCACGCTGCCCGCGCCGGCTTTACCGACGAGCGCCAGCGGCTTGGCCGACTTGGCGGCGCCGTTGTAGCGCAGCACGATCAGCTTCGGCGGCTGGTGCGAGGCGCTGGTGACGGCGAGGAACGCGCCCATGCCGAGCTTTTCCATGTCTTTGCGCTCGAGCACCTCGAGCTGCAGCTTGAACTGCTGGGCGAGCTTCTTGGCCTGCTCCGCAAGATAGCTCGGCGTGCAGATGTTGGAGGGCAGGTTGCCGAGCGTGCGCGCGAGCTCCATGCCGTCGGCGGTCGCCTGAGCCTCGGCGAGCGCCTGCGCCAGCGCCGCAGCGGGCGGCAGCGGCAGCGTGATTCTGCCGAGCGCCGGCTCGGAGATCGACGAGGAACAGCGCCGCATCCTTCGCGCCGAGCTCGCGCAGCGCGCTCGCGGCGGCGCGCACCGCGTCGCGATACGCCGCCTCGCCGAATTCCTTGCGCGCGCCGAGCCCGACGAGCAGCACGCGCTCGGCGGCGACGTTGGGCAGTGCGCGCAGCAGCAGCGTCGAGCCGGTCTTGCCGGACAGATCGGCGAGCGCCCGGCGCAGCGCGCCGCGCGAGCGCTGATCGACGCGGCGCGCCGGTGCAGTGAGCTCTTTCTCGGCATAGACGCCCAGCACGACGCAGCCCGTCTTCGCCGTCTCGGGCGAGAGCGTCTTTATGCTAAATTCCATGCGGAAAGTATCGCATGATCTTCCACCGGGCGCTCCTCAGGGAATTCGCGGGTCTCGCCGGCGCGGTGTTCATGACGCTGTTCGCGATCGCGGTCACCACGCAGCTGATCCGTCTTCTCGGCAAGGCTGCCGGCGGCTCGATTCCGACCGACGCGGTGATCGCCTTCCTCGGTTTCTTCGCGCTCGGCGCGCTGCCGGTGCTGCTGTCGCTCACCATGTTCATTTCCGTGCTTCTCACGCTGACGCGCGGCTGGCGCGACTCGGAGATGGTGATCTGGTTCACCTGCGGCCTGCCGCTCACCGCGTGGCTCAAGCCCGTGATGCTGTTCGCGCTGCCGCAGATCGCGGTGATCGGCGCGCTCTCGCTGTTCATCTCGCCCTGGGCGGCGCAGATGGGTGCGCAGTACGCCGCCAAGCTCGAGTCGCGCGACGACGTCTCGCGGGTGACCCCCGGCGTATTCGGCGAGACCTCCAACAAGGAGCGCGTGTTCTTCGTCGAGTCGGTGTCCGGCGAGTCGAACCAGGTGCAGAACGTGTTTCTCTCCTCGGTGCAGCAGGGCAAGGGCGGCGTCAGCATGAGCCGGACCGGGCGCACCGAGACCGCGCCCAACGGCGATCGCTTCATCGTGCTCGAGCAGGGCCGGCGCTACGAGGGCTCGCCGGGCGACGAGGAGTACCGCATCACCGAGTTCGACCGCTATGCGGTGCGCATCGAGACGCGCGAGAACACCGAGCCCGAGCGCACGCACAAGAACTCGCCGACCTGGGCGCTGGTCACCAACCCGACCAACGCCAACCTCGCCGAGCTCATCTGGCGCATCGGCATCCCGCTCTCTTCGCTGGTGCTCGTGCTGCTCGCCATTCCGATGAGCTTCGTCAACCCGCGCGCCGGCCGCTCGGCCAACCTGCTGTTCGCGCTGCTCACCTACATGGTCTACTCCAATCTGCTCAGCGTGAGCCAGGCGCGGGTGTCGCAGGGCAGGCTCGACTTCTCGCTCGGCTGGTGGCTGGTGCATGCCGGCATGGTGCTGCTCCTGGTGGTCCTCTTCGCCCAGCGCATGCAGCTCATCCGCCTGAGGCTCGGAAAATGAGAGGTCAATAACAATGATTCGGCCGCGGACGCTGGAGCGCTACCTCGCGCGGCAGATCTACGGCGCCACCGGCTTCGTGCTGCTCGGCTTCCTCGCCCTGTTCGCATTCTTCGACCTGATCGGCGAGCTGGGTGACCTCGGCAAGGGCGAGTACGACCTGCGCCAGGTGTTCAGCTTCGTGCTGCTCAATGCGCCGGCGCACGCCTACGAGCTCTTCCCGATCGTAGTGCTGATCGGCACGCTGTACGTGCTCGCGCACCTCGCGAGCAACTCCGAGTACACGGTGATGCGCGGCTCGGGCCTGTCCCCTGCGCGCGCGGCGCTCTCGCTCCTCAAGATCGGCATGGCGTTCGTCGTGCTCACCTTCCTGATCGGCGAATGGATCGCGCCGCTCTCCGAGGAGAAGGCGCAGCACACCAAGATCCGGGCGCTCTCGTCGATGATCGGCCAGGACCTGCAATCGGGTTTGTGGTTCAAGGACGAGGGCTCGTTCATCAACGTGCGCGAGGCGCGCGATCCGCGGGTACTGCAGGGGCTGCGCATCTTCGAGTTCGACTCGGACTATCGCCTTCGCAAGATCACGCTCGCCGAGCGCGCCGAGTACCGCGCCAAGGGCGTCTGGCAGCTCAACGACGTGGTGGCGACGGTGTTCGGTCCCGAGCCGCGCACGGTGCGGGAGAAGCAAGCCGAGTGGCGCTCAGCGGTGTCGCCTGACCTCCTGAACGCGCTCATCGTCAAGCCCGAGCGGATGTCGGCCTGGGCGCTGCACAAGTACACGCAGCACCTGGAATCGAACCGCCAGAAGACCGAGCGCTACGAGATCGCGTTCTGGAAGAAGCTGTTCTATCCGCTCGCCGCGCTCGTCATGATGGCGCTCGCGCTGCCGTTCGCCTACATGCACGCGCGCGCCGGCATGGTCGGCGTCAAGGTGTTCCTCGGCATCATGCTCGGCATCTTTTTCCACCTGCTGAACAGCCTGTTCTCGCACATCGGCCTTCTGCAGAACTGGCCGCCGCTCGCCGCGGCGGCGGTGCCGAGCACCGCGTTTCTCGCCTCGGCCATGCTCATGATGTGGTGGGTCGAGCGTCGATGAGTTTTGTACCGGCGAGGCGGTCGTGCAGGAACTGACCCTCGCGGTCGACCAGCGCCCAGAGAATCGACAGCGGAAGGAGCGCGAGCGCCAGCAGGAAGCGCAGCATCGCCCTGCCGGGTGTGACACCGACCAGTCGGATGCGCCAAGCACGCATCGCAAGGGTCTGGCCGCCGCGCAGCCAGCACCACACGAAATAGGCGCCGAGCACGATAACGATAAAAGCCTGAAGCTCGACGCGCAGGAAACCGCGCGTGGCATCGCGGCCGCCGCTCGCGAAGAAGAAGATCCAGGCGGCGAAGAATGCGACGGCAAAGATCAGCAGCGCTTCGTAAACCATGCTGGCGAGCCGCCGCGCCAGGCCCGGCGCCACGCTAGTGCTTCTGGCGGCGCGGGTCGGTCGAGGAGGGCGGAACCAGGCTCTGGCGCTCGTGCGGCGAGAGCGCCTGGTACTCGGCCCAGGCCTGGCGCAGGTCCTTGTTGGGCGCCTGCCGCGGCACCTTGGCGAGGTGCTTGTAGTTCTCGCGCGCCTGGCGGCGCTGCTCGGGTGTGAGGCGCGCCCAGGCCTGCATGCGCCGCTGCACGCGCTCCTGCTCCTGCGCCTTCATGCGCGGGTAGCGCTTGGCGATCGCGATCCATTTCTGCCGGCGGTCGGGGTCGAGTGAGTCCCAGTCGGTCTTGAGCGGCGCGAGGATCTGCTGCTGCTCGGCGGTGAGCTCGGCCCAGGCCGGGCGCACGCCGGGCTTCGCCTGCGCGGCTTTGGCCGGCGGCTTGGCGGCGGATTTTTTCGCGGCGTCGGCAGGAGGCTGCGCTGCGGTCCCGGCTGCGATGCACAGGGCGAGCGCGGCGGCGAGGGCGCGCAGCATCACTCGTCCGCGGCGCGTTTTTTCAGCCAGTTCTGGAAGCCCCGGTCGAGATAGGCGTCGATCGGAAGGTCGTCGGTGAGAAGCTGCGAGTCGAGCTCGACGATCTCGGCGAGCCGCTGCTTCTCCTGCCAGCTGTAGATGCCGGCGACCGCGACGATCAGCGCGGCGGCGGGGAGCAGCACGCGCGCCGAGAGTCCGGCCCAGCCCCAGCCATTGCCGAAGACGTTGTCCGCCCAGGCGAGCACCGGCGCGGGCTCGGGGCGCTGGCGCGAGAGCGCAAGCTCGCGCGCGCGGTGCAGCTTTTCAGTGATGGCGGTGTCGAGCTTCCCTTGCTCGAGAAGGTGCCGGATGCGGCTGGCGAATTGCAGTTCGTTCATGGCCTTGTCAGGACGTCCCTCATAGGGTAACTCCGCGCGCCTTGAGTGCAACAGCCAAAGCATGCGTCGCCCGGGAGCAGTGCGTTTTTACGCTGCCTTCCGAGCAACCCATGGCGCGCGCCGTCTCGGCGACGTCCAGCTCGTCCCAATAACGCATGATGAAAGCTTCGCGTTGACGCGCCGGCAAGCGTGTCAACTCTTGCTCAATGATTTCAAGCACTTGAGCTTGCTCCAGGCGCGCGCCAGGCGCCTCGGCGGCGTCGTGGCCGCCAGGGGGCTCGTAGGTGTCGAGCGGGTCCTGCTCCTCGTCCTCGCCGCGGCCCGGCGAGAGCGAGGAGAGCAGCGTGGTCCACAGCGAGCGCACCTTCTGGCGGCGGTAATAGTCGCGGATCGCGTTCTGCATGATGCGGTGGAAGAGCAGCGGCAACTCGGTCGCGGGACGATTGCCGTACTTCTCCGCGAGCCGCAGCATCGCGTCCTGCACGATGTCGAGTGCGGCTTGCTCCTCGCGCACCGCGAACACCGCCTGCTTGAATGCGCGCCGCTCGACGCCCTCCAGAAACGCCGAAAGCTCGCTACGCGATGCCAGATGACCCTCTGCCGGGGCGGTGTTGTTCGCGCGATGTTACCATCATGGTTTCTAAGGTTTTTCCGCCCGTTATGGACCGAGTCAAGACCAGCGCTCTATCCGGCGCCGAGATCGTCGTTCGCTGCCTGCAGGAAGAGGCGGTCGAGTACGTTTTCGGCTATCCCGGGGGTGCGGTGCTCTTCATCTACGACGAGCTCTTCAAGCAGGACAAGGTGAAGCACGTCCTCGTGCGCCACGAGCAGGGCGCGGTGCATGCCGCCGACGGCTACTCGCGCTCCTCCAGGAAAGTCGGCGTCGCGCTCGTCACCTCGGGCCCCGGGGTGACCAACGCGGTCACCGGCATCGCCACCGCGTACATGGAT
>VBCP01000246.1:0-12239 GCA_005888925.1 Betaproteobacteria bacterium
TACTCGAGCGCCTCGGTCAGCGTCTTGGCGTGGTCCGGCGGCCGCACGCCCTCGGTCTGTACCAGGCTCGCGACCGTGCGATCCGCGCTCTGCGGCGCCTGCCCGGCGCTCGCCAGCACGAAGCGCAGAAGATCGCGCGGCGTCTCGCTCGAGGCGAGCGCCTGCTCGGGCAGGCTCGCGGCGAACTCGCGCTCCAGGCGCAGCACCAGCTCGACGCGCGCGAGGCTGTCGAGCCCGAGATCGCGCTCGAGCGAGCTGTCGAGCGCGACGTACGCGTCGACGTGCGGGCGTGCTTCGCGCGCCACCTCGGCAACGACCGCGAGGAGGCGATTCGGATCGATCGGCTGGGCCAAGCCGCGCGAGTGTACACTCGCTCGCGCCATGGCGAACGGCGGCAACAAGACGTTCCTCCAGCGCCTCGACGGCGAGGCGCGCGATCTGCTGCTCGCCGTCGCGCGTCCCATGTCTCATTCGAAGGGCGAGCGCCTGGTGCGCCACGGCGACCCGTCGCGCGGCGCGTACGTCTTGCGCGAAGGCGCGGCGGAAGCAACCGTGACGTTACCGGGCGGCGAGAAGCTGAGCGTCGCAAGCTTCGGCGCCGGCGCTGTCTTCGGCGAGATGGCTCTCATCGAGCGCGGCACCTGCACCGCCACCGTTACCGCCACGGAAAATCTTTCGGGCTGGTTCATCGAGCGCGACGATTTCCGCGCGCTCGTCGCCCAGCGCGTCCACGGCGCCCTGCGCGTGCAACACACCCTGACGCTCGTCCTTTCCGACAAGCTGCGGCAGCTCAACGCCAAGGTGCTCGAAGTCGCGGCGGCGGAAGACAAGCCCGCCAGGAAATCGAATGGCGCCGATCCGCTCGCCGACATGCAGCGCCCGAAGAAAGCCTCTTTCGACTTCAAGCCCTTCCTGCCGCACCTGCCGATCTTCGAAGGCTTCGACGCCGCCGAGATCGCCGAAATCCTCGACGTCGCCCACATCCTCGAGCTTCCTCGCGGCCAGAAGATCTTCAGCGCGGGCCAGCCCTCGACCGCCTGCTTCATCGTGGTGAGAGGCGCCGTGAAAATCCGCGCGCAGCACGAAAAGCGCGAGCGCCGCATGGCCGTTCTCGGCCCCGGCCAGCTCCTCGGCTACATGAGCGCCCTCGAGAAAAGCGTGCACGGCTCCGATGCCATCGTGCGCGAGCAGGCGCTGCTCCTCGAGATTCCTGCTAAGTCCTTCGAATCCATCTACTTCGGCAACAGCCCGGCCTCAACCAAGCTGCATCGCGTCATCCAGAAAAGCCTGCTCTCCTCGCTCGGCCAGACTAACCGCCACCTCACTCGCTTGATCAGCCAGGCGCGCCTGCGCGGCGCGCAGAAGGAAGGCGTTGAGCTAGAGAAGGCCTACAGCGGCCAAGTCTTTACTCCAGATCCCGGATAGAGATCATCGGGCGGTCTTTCCTGATCGTGGCGTGAAGCATCGAGTACTCCGGGACTTCCACCCACGCTGCGGTGTCCCGGGTCAGCGGCTCCGACGCTACCAATATGGATGTCGCGTTGTCGGAGCCGCCGGTCATCTGCCATTCGCCGTCGTGCAGGCCGTAGTTGCGGCCGGCGGTGTACCAGAGCGAGAGATAGCTGAGGTTGGCCTCGTGCAGGCGGGCGGCGTCTTCGGTAGGGAAGCAGCCGAAGTCGAAGCAGTAGCGCACGGCGCCGAGCTGGGTGCCGTCGGCGATGAAGAGGTTGAGCGAGGAGCTGATGGCGATGCCGAGCTCCTTGCGCGCGTCGCGGATGATGCCGAGGGCAGCCTCGACTGCCTTGGCAAGCTCGTCGGCGCTCGGATGGCGGTAAGGGTCGGGAAGCTGCGAGACGATCAGGCCGTAAACCCACTCGCTGTCGGTGGTGCCGTGGATCTGCGCGGCGATACCGGGCTTGAGGTGCGGGGCGAGCAGTGGCTTCATTTCGGCGAAGCGCGCGAGGTCGCCGTTGTGCGCCATCACCAGCGGCACGTCCTTGAAGTGGAACGGGTGGCAGTTCTGCACCGAGATCTCGACGCGCGTGTTGTAGGCGACGCCGCGCACGTGGGCGAGCAGGCAGCCGGCACGGATCTTCTCCGCGAGGTTCTTCAGGTTGCGGTCGAACACTGGGAGCTGCTGGGAGTAGTAGGAGAAGGCGCGGCCGGGCTCGTGGCTCGACGGATCCCAGGCGCGCAGGCCGAAGCCGGCGAGGTTGAGCATGTTGAGCATCTTCGGCATGTAGGACTGGCGCACCAGCGCCGAGTCGGGCTGGTAGAGGAAGTTGTCGAGCAGCACCGGCTCGCCGAGGTAGAGGAGCGCGCGGCACATCGCTTCAGCCCTTTTTCTGCTCTTCGAGCCGGTCGGTGGCCGGCGGCGGCGTGCGCGATAGCGCGGCGATCTCGCTCCAAAGCGCGGGGCTCATTTCGATCTTCAGGGAATCGAGCGAAGCCTGCAGCTGCTGCACGTTGCGCGCGCCGATGATCGGCGCGGTCACCGCCGGGTGCGCCGCGACCCAGGCCACGGCGGCGCTCACCGGGTGCATGCCGCGCTGCCTGCAGAAGGCGACGAACTTGTCGGCGACCTCGTGCATCCATTGCTCGCCGTAGCGCGCGGTGTAGTTCTTGTTGGCGACGAGTCGCTACTGTGCCGTATCGGAACTCTTGGTCGAGAATTTGCCCGACAGGAGGCCCGCCCCCGCCGGGCTGTAGGGGAACACGGAGACGCCGTTGGCCGCCGCCATCGGCAGGATCTCGACCTCGGCCTGGCGCTTCACGAGGTTGTACATCGGCTGGATCGCCTGCAGGCGCGCCCAGCCGCTCGCCTCCTGCACGCCGATTGCCTGCTGGATTTGCCACGCCGCCCAGTTGCTGAGCGCGGGATAGAGCACCTTGCCGGAGCGCACCATGTCCTCCAGCGCGCGCATCGCCTCCTCGACCGGCGTGAGCGGATCGTGCATGTGCAGGTAGAGGATTTCGACGCGATCGGTCTGCAGGCGTTTGAGGCTGGCCTCGAGCGCGCGCGTCAGGTGCCGGCGCGAGTTGCCCTTGGCGTTGAGGTCGGGCCCGGTCGGGTTGAAGCACTTGGTGGCGATGATCAGCTCCTCGCGCGCGCCGCGCGCGAGCTTGCCGAGGATTTCCTCGGAGCGTCCCTTGCTGTACTGATCGGCGGTATCGAAGAAGTTGATGCCGATATCGCGCGCGGCCTTGAACATTTCCGCCGATGCCGCCTCGTCGGCATCGCCGCCGAAAGACATCGTGCCGAAGCACAGTTGCGACACCTGCACGCCGGTGCGTCCGAGAAGGCGATAGTTCATGCGCCCCGATGCTGTCCGGACGCTTGACCGCAGTCAAGAATCGCGCCCGAGCGGCTAGCCGATAATAGCGGTACGCATGAAAGCCAGGATCCGGCCGATTCCGAAGGGCAGGGCAGTCGACGCCAAGGCGCTCGCCGAGGTGCAGGCGCTGCTCGGCGACGCCCCGCGCCGGCGCGACCTCCTGATCGAGCACCTGCACCGCATCAGCGACCGCTTCGGCCATCTGCCGGCAGCGCATCTCGCGGCGCTCGCGCAGGAGATGCGGCTCGCGCTCACCGAGGTCTACGAGGTCGCGACGTTCTATCACCACTTCGAAGTGGTGAAGGAGGGCGAGATCGCGCCGCCGGCGCTCACCGTGCGCGTGTGCGATTCCATCGCCTGCGAGCTCGCCGGCGCACACGACCTCTTGAAGTTGAATTTGGGCCCCGGCGTGCGCGTAATCCCGGCTCCCTGCGTCGGCCGCTGCGAGGTGGCGCCGTGCGTACACGTCGGCCAAAACCCGATCGGCAACGCCACCGTCGACAAGGTGCGCGCCGCCGTGCAGAGGAAGGACCATGCCTGCCCGGTGCAGAAGTACATCAGCTACGCCGAATACCGCAAGGATGGCGGCTACAAGCTGATTCGCGACTGCCTCGCCGGCAAGCGCACGCGCGAAGCGCTGACCAAGATCATGGAGGATTCCGCGCTCCGCGGCCTCGGCGGCGCCGGCTTCCCATGGCCGTCAACATCGACGAAGGCGAGCCCGGTACCTTCAAGGACCGCTGGTATCTCGAGCGCGACCCGCACCGCTTCCTCGAAGGCATGCTGGTCGCCGCCTGGTGTGCGGGCGTGGGCGAGATCTGGATCTATTTGCGCGACGAATACGCCGGCTGCCGCGCCATCCTGGAGAAAGAGCTCGCGCTGCTGAAAGCCGATGCGCCGTGCGCCCTGCCGCCCATTCACCTAAGAAGGGGCGCGGGCGCCTATATCTGCGGCGAGGAGTCGGCGATGATCGAGTCGATCGAGGGCAAGCGCGGCATGCCGCGCCTGCGGCCGCCTTACGTCGCTCAGGTCGGCCTCTTCGGCCGCCCGACGCTCGAGCACAACATGGAGACGGTGCACTGGGTGCGCGAGATCGTCGAGAAGGGCGCGCCATGGTTCGCGGCGCAAGGGCGCAACGGGCGCAAGGGCCTGCGCTCGTTCTCGGTGTCCGGCCGCGTGAAGAAACCCGGCGTCCATCTGGCCCCGGCAGGAATAACGCTCAAGGAGCTGGTCGACGAGTACTGCGGCGGCATGCTGCCGGGCCATGAGCTATACGCGTACCTGCCCGGCGGCGCCTCCGGCGGCATCCTGCCCGCGTCGAAGGCGGACATTCCGCTCGATTTCGACACCCTGCAGCCGCACGGCTGCTTCATCGGCTCTGCTGCCGTAGTCGTGCTCTCGACCAAGGACAAAGCGGCGAGCGCGGCGGTCAACCTGATGAAGTTCTTCCACGACGAATCCTGCGGCAAATGCACCCCGTGCCGCGTCGGCACGGCAAAGGCCGTGATCCTCATGCAGGAGAAGCGCTGGAACCAGCCGCTGCTCAACGAGCTCTCACAGACTATGATGGACGCGTCGATCTGCGGGCTGGGCCAGGCGGCGCCCAATCCCGCGCTCAGCGTCATGAAATATTTCCCGAACGAGGTCGCGTGATGGAAAGAGTGAAAGACAGCCAGCTCGCGATGATGCCGATCGAGTTCAAGCTGAACGGCCGGACGGTGGTCGGGCGGCCCGACGAGCCGATCATCCGCACGGCGAAGCAGCACGGCATCAACATCCCGCACCTTTGCCACGGCGGCAACCAGCGCTCGGATGGCAACTGCCGGGCGTGCGTGGTCGAGATCAAGGGCGAGCGCACCCTCGCGCCCTCGTGCTGCCGCTTCCCGGCGGCCGGGATGGAAGTGACGACCGACTCGCCGCGCGCGCTCGCGTCGCAGAAGATGGTGCTCGAGCTCTTGCTCTCCGACATGCCGAAGGAGCAGTACACGCTCAGCAACAAGCTGTCGAGCTGGGCCAAGCGCCTCGGCGTCGGCGCGCCGCGCTTTGCTGCGAGAAAGCAACCGAAGGCCGACATCTCGCACCCGGCGATCGCGGTGAACCTCGATGCGTGCATCCAGTGCACGCGCTGCGTGCGCGCCTGCCGCGAGGTGCAGGTGAACGACGTCATCGGCTACGCCTACCGCGGCGACCGTTCGGTGCCGGTGTTCGACTTCGACGACGCGATGGGCGAATCGACCTGCGTCGCCTGCGGCGAATGCGTCCAGGCTTGCCCCACCGGGGCACTGATGCCGGCGCGCGGCGTGGGACTGAAGAAGATCGAAAAGACCGTGGACTCGGTGTGCCCGTTCTGCGGCGTCGGCTGCCTGCTCACCTACCACGTCGCGGAAAGCAAGATCCAGTTCGTCACCGGCAAGGACGGCCCGTCGAACCATAACCGCCTGTGTGTCAAAGGGCGCTATGGCTTCGACTATGCGCACCATCCGCATCGCCTCACCAAGCCGCTCATCCGCAAAGAGGGCGTCGAGAAGTCGGCCGACTTCGCCGTCGATCCGGGCAACTGGTCCGAAGTGTTCCGCGAGGCGAGCTGGGACGAGGCGCTCGAGCTCGCAGCGGACGGGCTGAAGAAGATCCGCGACCAGGATCGCTATGCGCTCGCCGGCTTCGGCTCGGCCAAGGGATCGAACGAAGAGGCCTATCTCTTCCAGAAGCTGGTGCGCACCGGCTTCGGCACCAACAACGTCGATCATTGCACGCGCCTTTGCCACGCCTCGTCGGTCGCCGCGCTGCTCGAGGGCATCGGCTCGGGCGCGGTGTCGAACCAGGTGAACGACGTCGAGAACGCCGAGGTGATCTTCCTCATCGGCGCCAATCCGACCTCGAACCATCCGGTGGCGGCGACCTGGATGAAGAACGCCGCGCAGCGCGGCGTCAAGCTGATCTATGCCGACCCGCGGCGCGGCGAGCTCTCGCGCCACGCATGGCGCATGCTGCAGTTCAAGCCCGACACGGATGTGGCGCTCCTGAACGCGATGATCCACGCGATCATCGACGAGGGGCTGGTCAACGCCGATTTCGTGCGCGACCGCACGAGCGGCTACGAGGCTCTGAAGGAGAACGCCGCCAAGTTCTCCCCCGAGCTGATGGCGCCGATCTGCGGCGTTGCAGCGGAAACCATCCGCGAGGTAGCGCGCGCGTACGCCACCTCCAAAGGCTCGATGATCCTCTGGGGCATGGGGATCTCGCAGCACATCCACGGCACCGACAACGCGCGCTGCCTGATCGCGCTCACGCTGATGACCGGCCAGGTCGGCCGCCCCGGTACGGGCCTGCATCCGCTGCGCGGCCAGAACAATGTGCAGGGGGCGTCCGACTCGGGCCTGATCCCGATGATGTATCCGGACTACCAGCGCGTCGACAATCCGGAGGCCAGCAAGCGCTTCGAGAAATTATGGGGCGGCAATCTCGACAAGAAGCCGGGGCTCACGGTGGTCGAGATCATGAACGCCGCCTACGACGGCAAGATCCGCGGCATGTACATCATGGGCGAGAACCCGGCGATGTCGGACCCGGACCTCGACCATGCGCGCGCGGGTATGGCGAAGCTCGAGCACCTCGTGGTGCAGGACATCTTTCTCACGGAGACCGCCTATCTGGCCGATGTGGTGCTGCCGGCGACGGCATGGCCGGAAAAGGATGGCACCGTCACCAACACCGATCGCATGGTGCAGCTCGGGCGCCGGGCGCTGAAGGCGCCGGGCGAGGCGCGCGAGGACCTGTGGATCATCGTCGAGCTGGCGAAGCGCCTCGGCCTGGACTGGCGCTACGCGCATCCGAAGGAGGTGTGGGACGAGATGCGCCAGGGCATGGACTCGATCCGCGGCATCACCTGGGAGCGGCTCGAGCGCGATTCGTCGGTGACTTATCCGTGCGAGAACGAAGGCGATCCGGGACAGCCGGTCGTGTTCCAGACGCATTTCCCCACCGCGACCGGGCGCGGCAAATTCGTGCCGGCGGACCTGATCCCGGCGGCCGAGCGCCCCGACAAGGAATATCCAATGGTGCTCATCACCGGCCGGCAGCTCGAGCACTGGCATACCGGCGCGATGACGCGCCGCTCCGGGGCGCTCGATGCGATCGAGCCGGAAGCCGTGGCCTCGCTGCATCCGCTCGACCTCGACGCGCTCGGCGCGCAGCCCGGCGGCATCGTCACCGTGGAATCGCGCCGCGGCAAAATTTACATTTATGCCCGCGCCGATGCCGGCATCCCGCGCGGCTCGGTGTTCATCCCGTTCTGCTACTACGAGGCCGCGGCGAACCTGCTGACCAATCCGGTGCTCGATCCCTTCGGCAAGATTCCGGAATTCAAGTATTGCGCGGTGCGGGTGAAGCCCGGCGGAGAGCGCCCGGGAGACCCGGGCTACGGCAAAGGGCGTACACTAGAAGAACTGTACGGCTGAAGTTTCCCGGGGAGGGATTTCAAATGCCGATCATTGCCATCACGCGCGAGATGGGCTCGCTCGGCAAGGATGTAGCCCGCGGGCTCGGGGAAGAGCTCGGGCTGCCCGTGATCTACCACGAGGTCATCGACCACCTGGCTGACCGCATGCGCGTGCGCAAGAGCCACGTCATTCGGCTCCTCGACGGGAGCGCTGGACTCCTAGAACGCCTGACGGCGGATAAGACCAGCCTGTCGATCTTCACCGCCGACGAGATCTTCGGCATCGCCGCGAAAGGCGGCGCGATCATCCGCGGCTGGGGCGCGACGCACCTCCTGCGCGAGATCCCGCACGTGGTCTGCGTGCGGGTGTGCGCGCCGTTCGATCTGCGCAAGCAGCGCATGATGGAGCGGCTCAATTCGAGCGACGACCAGCTGGTCAGCGACGAGATCCGCATCAACGACGAGGCCCATACCGCGATCATGCGGCGCCACTTCGGCGTGCAGTGGACCGAGTCCGAGCACTACGACGTGGTGCTCAATACCAAGCGCGTTTCGGTGGAAGAATGCGTCGCCGAGGTGCTGTCGCTCGCGAGCGGCCCGCAGTTCGTCGACACCGAGGCCTCGCGCCAGAAGCTCGACGATCTCGCGCTTGCCGCGCGCGTGCGCGCGGCGCTGCGCCGTGCGCCGGAGACGCGCGAAGCGCGCGTCCAGGTGAGCTCGGAGACCGGCCGCATCACGCTCTCGGGCGCGAGCAGCACCGACGAGATGCTCGCCTTCGTCGAGGTTGCCTCCGCCGTGCCCGGCGTGCGCGATGTCGCGTACCGCACCCATCCGGGCGAAGAGGTCCGGCCCCGGTTTCACTGAGTCGGTAGCTCTGACTCAGTAGCTGAAGGTCAGATTCTTGCCGATCACGGCCAGCTCGACGTAGGAGCTGCCGTTGTGGTCCGTAGGCGAGAAATTGATCAGGTAGCCGCCGGTGTCGAAGTCCTTCATGCCGTCGAGCGCCGCCATGAAGTTGTCGCGCGTCGGCTTCGGCCCGGCGCGGCGCAGCGCCTCGACGATCACTTTCGCGCCGATGAACGCTTCAAGCGAGGTGAACGAGTATTCCTTCTTGCCGAGCTGCTTCTCGATCGCGGCCTGGTATTCCTTGACCACCGGCAGCGAGCGCTTAGTCGGCGGCGGGACGTCCTGCGCGATGGCGACGCCCGCGCCGTCTTTGCCGAGCTCCTTGCCGAGCGGGCTCGCGCCGGGGAATGAGTTGCTCACCATCTGCGCCTCGAAACCGGCTTTCCTGGCCGCGCGGATCAGGTCGGCGCTCGCCTTGTAGAGGGTGGTGAGGATCACCACCTCGGGCTCGCCCTGCATCACGTCCTTGAGGCCGGCGGCGATGTCGGGCTTGGCGCGGTCCTTGAAGGCGCCGCGCGAGACCGGGGCGAGATTGCGCTTCTTCAGCGCGCGCTCCACGGCGGCGAGATTTTCCTTCCCGACGGCGTCGTCGTAGTAGACGATGGAAAAGCGCTTGATGCCGAACGTGGTGTAGTGCTCGACGATCTTCTCCAGCTCGTCGGCGTAGCTCGCGCGGATGTTGTAGACGTGTTTGTTGAACACGCGCATCGGGTCCGCGCCGGTGAACGGGCCGATGAACGGCACCTTGTGCTTATCGACAAACGGCAGCGCCGGGCGCGACAGCGTCGCGCTCGCGTAGCCGTACAGCGCGAACACGCCCTGCTCCTCGACCATCTTCTTCGTGTTCGCCTCGGCGCGCGGCACCTGGTTCGCGTCGTCGAGCGTCACCAGCTCGAGCTTGCGTCCGTGGACGCCGCCGGCGTCGTTCACCTTCTTGAAGTAGGCGAGCGCGCCGTTGCGGATGTCGTTGCCGAGCTCGGCGTTGGCGCCGCTCAACGGCGCCGACTGGCCGATGACGACGCTGCGCGCGCTGACGCCCGGGGCCTGCGCCTGCGCGGCACCCGCGCAGACTGCGACGACGCCGGCGATGAGCCAAATCGATCTGACGCTTCGAGGCATACGTACGCCCTCCGGATTCGATTGTCGGTAGCCCTTGACCTCAGTCAAGGCTCACGCTACCCGGACTCTCCCACAATCCGACCTTTCTCAGCAAACGAGCGAGACGATCATGCCGTCGGATATCGAAATCGCGCAGGCCGCCAAACTGCAGCGCATCGCTGCAGTCGCCCGCGAGAAGCTGGGCATCGCGGAAGAGCACCTCGAGCCTTACGGGCACTACAAGGCGAAGATCTCGCTCAAGTACCTGGATTCGCTGAAGGGAAAGAAGGACGGCAAGCTGATCCTGGTGACGGCGATGACGCCGACGCCGGCGGGCGAAGGCAAGACCACCACGACCGTGGGCCTGGGCGACGCGCTCAACCACATTGGCAAGAAGGCGGCGATCTGCCTGCGCGAGCCCTCGCTCGGCCCGGTGTTCGGCATGAAAGGCGGCGCGGCCGGCGGCGGCTACGCGCAGGTGGTGCCGATGGAAGACATCAACCTGCACTTCACGGGCGACTTCGGCGCCATCCAGCTCGCGAACAACCTGCTCGCGGCGCTGCTCGACAACCACATCCACCACGGCAACGAGCTCGGCATCGACGTGCGGCGCATCCAGTGGAAGCGCGTGCTCGACATGAACGACCGCGCGCTGCGCGACATCGTCGTTTCCCTCGGCGGCCCGGGTAACGGCTACCCGCGCCAGGACGGCTTCGACATCGTCGTCGCTTCCGAGGTGATGGCGATCTTCTGTCTCGCGACCTCGCTCGAAGACCTGAGGAAGCGCCTGGGCAACATCGTGGTCGGCTACACCCGCGACCAGAAGCCGGTGACCGCCAAGGACCTGCAGGCGCACGGCGCCATGACCGTCCTGCTCAAGGACGCGCTCGCGCCGAACCTGGTGCAGACGCTCGAGAACAATCCGGCCTTCATCCACGGCGGCCCATTCGCCAATATCGCCCACGGCTGCAACTCCGTGATCGCGACGCAGACCGCGCTGAAGCTCGCCGACTACGTGGTCACCGAGGCCGGCTTCGGCGCCGACCTGGGCGCGGAGAAGTTCCTCGACATCAAGTGCCGCAAGAGCGGCCTGCGCCCCAGCGCCGCGGTGATCGTCGCGACGATCCGCGCGCTCAAGTACCACGGCGGCGTCGACGTCAAGGAAGTCAACAAGGAGAACCTGGCGGCGCTGGAGAAAGGCCTGATCAACCTGGAGCGCCACGTCGACAACGTGCAGAACGTGTACGGCATTCCGTGCGTAGTTTCGATCAACCGCTTCACTTTCGACACGCCGGCGGAAAACGACCTGCTGCAGTCGCGGATGAAGAAGCTCGGCGTGCCGGTGGTGCTCGCGACCCACTGGGGCGACGGCGGCAAGGGCGCGGCGGACCTCGCGCGCGTGGTCGTCGGGCTGTGCGAGACGCGGAGCCAGCCGAAGTTCCTTTACGCCGACAACGACTCGCTGTGGGAAAAGATCGGCGCCGTGGCGAAGCTCGTCTACCGGGCCGCCGAGGTGACGGCCGACACGAAGGTCCGCGCCCAGATCAAGAAACTGCAGGACGACGGCTACGGCCACTATCCGATCTGCGTGGCGAAGACCCAGTATTCGTTCTCGACCGACGCGCAGAAGCGCGGCGCGCCGGACCACCACGTGATCAACGTGCGCGAGGTGCGCCTTGCGGCGGGCGCCGAGTTCGTGGTGATGATCTGCGGCGACATCATGACCATGCCGGGGCTGCCGAAGGTGCCCTCGGCGAGCAAGATCGATCTGGTGGATGGCAAAGTGGTTGGCTTGTTCTGATTTCGGATAGGCTTCAGGGGGAGGGGAAGCGACCGAATGCAAGAACTGTTGACCTCGCAATTCTGGCTGGGACTCGGAGCGATCATCTGGGTCAATATCATTCTGTCCGGCGACAACGCGGTGGTGATCGCGCTCGCCGCGCGTTCGCTGCCGGCGAGACAGCAGAAGCAGGCGATTTTCTGGGGTGCGGCTGCGGCCGTCGTGCTGCGCATCGTCCTCACCATCGTTGCGGTCGAGCTGCTCAGACTTCCCTATCTCAAGCTCATCGGCGGCGTGCTGCTGTTCTGGATCGCGGTAAAACTGCTCATACCGGAGGAGGGCGATGACGACGATGTCGCCTCCAGCTCGCATTTGGTGGAGGCCATCAAGACGATCCTGATCGCGGACCTGGTGATGAGTCTCGACAATGTCATCGCGGTCGCCGCGGTCGCGAAGGGCAGCGTCGTGCTTCTGGTGCTTGGCCTCCTGATCAGCATTCCGCTCGTGGTCTACGGCGCCACCCTGCTCATGAAAGTGATGGAGAGGTATCCGGTGATCATCACGGTCGGCGCCGCGCTGATCGGCTACGTCGCGGGCGAGATGCTGGTAACCGACCCAGTCGTGATCGGTTGGTTCGAGTCGAACGCCCACTGGATGATCGACTTCGAAGTGTTTGCCGTCT
>VBCP01000246.1:12319-15333 GCA_005888925.1 Betaproteobacteria bacterium
TGATCATTGTCGAAGAAAAGCAAGCAGACGACCGGAGGAAGAGATAAATGAACCGCCAGCTTTCTTACGTTTGCATCGCACTCACTGCCCTGGGCGCGACGGCGCCGCTCGCTGCGCAGGCCTGGGAACCGACCAAGACCGTGGAGTTCATCGTGCCGGCGGGCACTGGCGGCGGCGCCGACCAGATGGCGCGCGCCATCCAGGGCATCGCCGCCAAGCACGCCCTGATGAAGCAGTCGATGGTCGTGGTCAACAAGTCCGGCGGCGCCGGCGCCGAGGGCTTCCTCGACGTGAAGAACGCCAAGGGCGACCCGCACAAGATCATCATCACGCTTTCCAACCTTTTCACCACGCCGCTCGCCCAGGGCACGCCATTCAGCTGGAAGGACCTGACGCCGGTGAAAATGATGGCGCTCGACCAGTTCGTGCTGTGGGTCAATGCCGAGACGCCTTACAAGACGGCGAAGGACTACGTCGACGCCGCGAAGAAGGCCGGACCGCGCAAGTTCAAGATGGGCGGCACCGGCGCGAAGCAGGAGGACGAGATCATCACCGTCGCGATCGAGCAGAAGACCGGCACCAAGTTCATCTATATTCCGTTCAAGGGCGGGGGCGACGTCGCGGTGCAGCTGGTCGGCAAGCACGTCGACTCGACGGTCAACAATCCGATCGAGGCGGTGGCGCACTGGCGCGGTGGCAAGCTGCGCCCGCTTTGCGTGTTCGATCAGAAGCCGATGCCTTACAAGACCAAGGTCACCGAGACCATGGCCTGGGGCGACATCCCGACCTGCAAGGCACAGGGTCTCGACGTCGATTACCTGATGCTGCGGGGCATCTTCATGCCGGGCGGCATCAAGCCTGATCAAGTCCAGTACTACGTCGAGGTGCTGAAGAAGGTCCAGCAGACGCCGGAGTGGAAGAACCTGATGGAGCAGGGCGCCTTCAACACCACCTCGCTCGAGGGCAAGGAGTACGCCGACTGGGTGGCGAAAGAGGAACAGCGGCACGTCGCGCTCATGAAGAGCGCGGGCTTCCTCCACGACAAGAAGTAATGAGCGCGGAGGGCGAGAAGCGGCCCGCCTTCGGCCACAGGAGCGCCGAGATCGTCGTCGCGGCGCTCTTTTTCCTGTTGGGCGCGATCGCCGTCTGGGACAGCGTGCGCCTGGGCGCGCGCTGGGCCGACGACGGGCCGCAGGCGGGTTATTTCCCGTTCTACATCGGCCTCATCGTGTGCGCCGCCTCGGCGGTCAACCTGGCGCTCGCCTGGCTCAGCCCGCGGCAGAAAGACCGGACCTTCGTCGAGGTCGGCCAGCTCAAGCTCGTTCTGACGGTGCTCGTGCCGGCGGTGATCTACGTCGCGCTCGTCGGCTGGACCGGGATCTACGTCGCCTCGGCGCTGTACATCGTATTTTTCATGCGCTGGCTGGGGAGGTATCCGTGGTGGAAGGTGGCCGCGGTCAGCATCGGCAACAGCGTGGTCTTCTTCCTGATCTTCGAGATCTGGTTCAAGGTGCCGCTGCCCAAGGGGCCGCTCGAAAACCTGCTCGGGGTAGGCTGAGGCGGGGCTGATGGACGCGCATTAATGGACGAAATCCAGTCGCTGATGCACGGCTTCGCCGTCGCGCTGACGTTCAAGAACCTGGCGCTGATGTTCGTCGGCATCGTGCTCGGCGTCATCATCGGCGTGCTGCCGGGGCTTGGCGGCGCGAACGGCGTGGCGATCCTCCTGCCGCTCACCTTCTCCATGGCGCAGTCGCCGGGCGGCACGACCTCCGCGATCATCCTGCTTTCGTGCATCTACTGGGGCGCGCTGTTCGGCGGGGCGATCACCAGCATCCTGTTCAACATCCCCGGCGAGCCCTGGTCGGTGGCGACCACCTTCGACGGCTATCCCCTGGCGCAGCAGGGGCGCGCCGGCAATGCGCTCACGGCGGCCTTCACCTCGTCGTTCGTCGGTGCGCTGGTGGCGGTGATCGTGATCACTTTTCTCTCGCCGATCGTGGCGAATTTCGCCCTCGAATTCGGCCCTCCCGAATTCTTCGCCGTCTATCTGCTCACGTTCTGCGCCTTCATCGGCATGAGCAAGGAACCGCCATTCAAGACGCTCGCGTCGATGATGCTCGGCTTCGCCCTCGCGGCGGTGGGCACCGACCCGGTGACCGGGGCGCTGCGCATGACCTTCGGCACCGAGAAGCTGCTCAACGGCTTCGACTTCCTGGTCGCGGTGATCGGCCTGTTCGGCATCGGCGAGATCCTGCTCACCCTCGAGGAGGGGCTCGAGTTCAAGGGCACAAGAGCGAAGATCAACATGCGCGTCGTGCTGGAAACGTGGAAGGAACTGCCGCGCTACTGGATGACGTCGCTGCGCTCATCCGCGGTCGGCTGCTTCATGGGCATCGTGCCGGGAGGTGCGACGCCGGCCTCGTTCATGAGCTACGGCGTGGCGCGGCGCTTCTCGCCGAACGGCGACAAATTCGGCACCGGCCAAGTCGAGGGCGTGGTCGCGCCGGAGACCGCGGCGCACGCCGCGGGCACTTCCGCGCTCCTGCCGATGCTGACGCTCGGCGTGCCCGGCTCGCCGACCGCGGCGGTGCTGCTCGGGGGCCTCTTGATCTGGGGGCTGCAGCCCGGACCGCTGCTGTTCGTCGAGCAGAAGGACTTCGTCTGGGGCCTCATCGCGAGCATGTACCTGGGAAACATCGCCGGCCTCATCGTGGTTCTCACCTGCGTGCCGGCGTTCGCCGCCATACTGCGCATTCCATTCTCGGTGATCGCGCCGGTGATCATCGTGATCTGCGCGATCGGCTCCTACACCGTGCACAACTCGATCTTCGACGTGTGGATGATGGTGGTGTTCGGCGTCGCCGGCTACGCCTTCAAGAAGCTGAACTACCCGCTCGCGCCGCTGGTGCTCGCCATCGTACTGGGCGACCGCGCCGAGGCCTCGTTCCGCCAGGCGATGCTGGTGTCGCAGGGCGAGATGAGCGTGTTCTTCTCCAACGGCCTGGTCGGCA
>VBCP01000247.1 GCA_005888925.1 Betaproteobacteria bacterium
GCACGTACAAATGCGGCGCCACGTCGTGCGGCACTCCGCGCAACACGAGCCAGAGCAGCGCACACAGCATGCCCCACCACACCCAGGACTCCGGGTCGCGCAGCCGCGCGGCGAGGCGCCGGCGCTGGGCCTCGTCGGCCAAGGCGTAAAGCAGCGGCCCGGTGACGAGGATGCCCACCGCGTCGCCGAGCCAGAAACGCAGCCACGCGTCCGTGATGGAGATACCGGGGAGGAGGCGGGCGACATTTAGCACGTTCACGTAGCCGCCGCCGACGATCGCCGCGCCCAAGACCACGGTAAGGACGAAGAAGGCGAGATCGCGTGTCGACTGCAGGTCGCGGTGGCGCAAGCCGCGGCTCAGCACCAGCGCGATGGTCGCGTAGCCGGCGGCGAGCACGAAGCTCGAGCCCGCGGTGGCGGCGTAGCCCCCCGGCGCGTGCCTGATGAGCACGTCGGCCACGACGAGCGTCAGGAACACCACCGGCCACTGCGCGATGCCCGCGCGCGTCATCCAGACGATGGCAAGCGCCGGTTGCGGGTTCCAGGCCGTAATGTTGAACCTGCCGAGTGGGTCGATGAAGCTCGCCCAGTCGAGCAGGATGTAGCAGGCCGCAAAGGCCGCCGCCTCCCACGCGTAGCGCAAGGGGCCGGTCGTGGCGGTGTGGTCCTCGGTCGTCACATCGGCATTATGTTGAGCCGCAAGGGCGCGAGCAAAACGCGCGCACCGCATCTGACACAGGCTTACCTGACTGACGGCAATGTCAGCGTGCTAGCTTTCTCAGACCTTGCTTTGTGCTGAAATACTGGCATGAAGCTGCAGAGCGTCGAGTTGCGCGTCGCCGACGTCGAGAAGACGGCGGAGTTCTTCGAGAAAGTCTGGGGACTCACCCGAGCGGGCCATGGAAAGCTGCGCGGCACCGCCGGGCTGCCGTACATCATCGGTCTCGAGCAGGGCACACCATCGATTCGCAGCATCACCTTCTGCGGCTCGCGCGCCGAGATCGGGAAGGAGCGCGAGGTGAAAGGACCGGAGGGCGAGACCTATCGCTTCGTCGTCGAGACGCCCACCGCGCCGCTGCCCACCGAGCGCGACCGCCCGATCCAACTCTCGCACGTCGTGCTCAACTCCGCCGACGCCGCTGCTGCCGAGCGCTTCGCGGTCGAGAAGCTCGGCTTCAAGCTCTCCGACCGCACGCGCCACATGCACTTCGTGCGCTGCAATCGCACGCATCACTGCATCGCCTATGCGCGCGGCGGCATGTCGACGCTCAATCACATCGCCTTCGAGGTGGCGGACATCGATGCGGTGATGCGCGGCATCGGGCGCATGCGCGATGCGGGCTTCACGCCCGTATGGGGGCCGGGGCGCCACGGCCCGGGCAACAACGTCTTCGGCTACTTCATCGGACCGCACGGCGGGGTCATCGAATACACCTCGGAGGTGCAGGAGGTCGGCGACGACTACAAGGTTGGCGGCCCCGAAGACTGGAAGTGGCCGCCGGGGCGCACCGACCAGTGGGGCGTCTCGATCCGGGACAACGAGCGCATCGCCGCCGCCGAGCGCGCGTACCCCTGGCAATAATTACGACCCTGACCCCGAATTCCTGATGGGCTTCGCCCTCGGCGTCGTGCCGGTGGTGCTGCTGCTGCTCGGCTTTCCGATCTACATCGTCCTGCTCACCGCCGTGAGCGTGGCGCTCGTGTTCTTCATGCACGTGCCGTTCGCGGCGCTGCACCAGAATCTGTTCGGCGCGATCGATGCCTTCGCGCTGCTGGCGGTGCCGTTCTTCATCTACGCGGGCGAGCTGATGTCGCGCGGCAGCGTGGCGCAGCGCATCGTGGACTTCGTGCAGGCGGGCGTGGGCCGCGTTCCCGGCAGCCTTGGCGTCACCACTGTGGGGACATCGGCGATCTTCGGCGCCATTTCCGGCGCGAGCGCGGCGACCGTCGCGACGGTCGGCAAGGCAATGCTGCCGCCGATGCGCCGGGCGGGATACCCGGAGACGTTCTCCGCCGGCCTGATCACCGCCGTCGGCGCCATCGACATCATCATCCCGCCGTCGATCCCGATGATCGTCTATGGCACCGCGGCGCAGGAATCGGTGCCGCGCTTGTATGCAGCCGGCGTGCTGCCGGGCCTGCTGATCGCCGCGATGATCGCGGTGTACGTCGTCTGGTACGCGAAGCGGCACAACTTCGAGCGCGGCCACGCCTTTTCCCTGAATCATTTTGGAAAGGCATTCGTGCGCGGCATCTGGGCGCTCGGCGCGCCGTTCATCATCCTCGGCGGGATCTACGGCGGTGTGTTCTCCCCGACCGAAGCAGCGGCCGTCGCGTGCGTCTACGCGGCGCTTGTCACCTGGCTGGTGTTCCGCGAGCTCTCGTGGCGCGACGTGCTCGACTTGCCTGGCTGCTCACCGTGAACCAGGTGCCCGCCGCGATGGTCGCCTGGATCGAGTCGATGAACGTCTCGGCGTGGGAGCTGTTGCTCGCGATCAACCTGCTCCTGCTCCTCGTCGGCTGCTTCCTCGATCCGCTCTCGGCGATCCTGCTCCTCACGCCGCCGCTCATCCCGCTGGTGAAGGCGGTCGGCATCGACACGGTCCATTTCGGCATCGTCTTCACCGTGAACCTGGCGATCGGCTTGTTCCTGATCTACCGCGGCATCATCCCGTTCATCGTGCTATATCTCATCGCGTTGCTGCTGATTACGTACGTCCCATGGATTTCGCTCGTGGGCGTCAGGCTGTTCCTGGGCCATTAACGGAGGGCAAATGAAGACCATCTGGATCGCCGGCGCGCTGTTCGCGGTGGCGCTGTCCGCGTCGGCGCAGCAGTTCACCATGAAGCTCTCGTCGCCGACGATCAACGACGTGTCGCAGGAATGGATGAAGGCCTTCAAGTCGGGCGTCGAATCGAGGAGCGGCGGCAAGATCAAGGTCGAGCTCTATCCGGCGAGCCAGCTCGGGCCGATCCCGCGCACGGTCGAAGGCGTCGCGCTCGGCACGATCGAGATGACACTGCCCGCGACGGGCTTCCTCGCCACGCTCGAGCCGCGCTTCGTGGTGTTCGACGCGCCGGGCCTGTTCGACAGCATGCAGCACGCCGAGCGCGTGTTCGCCGATCCCGAGGTCGCGCGGCGCATCGCCACCTTCGGCGCGACGAAGGGCGTCGAGCCGCTCATCACCTTTGTGCACGGCCCGCTGGTGCTGCTCGCGCACCGGCCGATCCGCGCGGTCGCGGACTTCAAGGGCCAGAAGATCCGCGTCCCGGGCGGCGCGCCGTTGCACTTCGAGCCGTTCCGCAAGCTCGGGGCGTCGCCCGTGTCGATTCCGCTCGGCGAGGTGATGCCCGCGATGCAGAACCGCACGATCGACGGCTTCATCGGCGGGCTCACCGTGTTCACCTCGTTCAAGTACTACGACGTGGCGAAGGGCCTGACGCGACTGCCTGGCTCGCATCTCATTGCTGCCGGCCTCGTCAACCGCAACTTCATGAAGTCGCTCGGCCCGGATCTCGAAGCGATCGTGCGCGAGGAGGCGCGCAAGGCCGAAACCATCTTCTCCACCTGGGGCGTCGAGGACGTCGAGCGCGGCCGCAAGATCTGGGCGCAAAACGGGGGCGAAAATATCGAGCTGCCGGCCGCCGAGGCGAAGCGCTATCTGGACGAGACGACTTCGGTGCTGCCCGGCCTGCTTGCCGCCAATCCGCAACTCAAGGAAGACTACGAAGCGCTCGTCGCCGCCGCCAAGAGAGTTCGCCAATGAAAACCGTCGTTGCACTCGCCGCGTGCGCCTTTGCCGCGTCAGCCTCGGCCCAGCAATTCACCATGAAGCTGTCGTGCCCGACGGTGAACGACATGAACGTCGAGTACATGAAGGCGATGAAGGCCGGCATCGAGCCGCGCACCAACGGCAAGATCAAAGTCGAGATTTATCCGGCGAACCAGCTCGGCCAGATCCCGCGTACCGTCGAGGGCGTGGCGCTCGGCACCATCGAGATGACGCTGGTGGCGAGCGGCTTCTTCATCGGCATCGACCCGCGCTATCTCGTGTTCGACGCGGCGGGCCTGTTCGACGACATGGACCACGGCAACCGCGTGTTCCAGGATCCGGCGATCCGCAAGCGCCTCGCCAACTTCAGCGCTGACAAGGGCATCGAGCCGCTGATCGTCTACTCGGCGAACCCGAACATGGTGCTGTCGCACAAGCCGATCCGCACGCTGGCGGACTTCAAGGGCCAGAAGATCCGCGTGCCGGGCGCCGCGCCGCTGCACGTCGAGCCGTTCCGCCACTTCGGCACGTCCGCGGTCTCCATGCCGCTTGGCGAGGTGCTGCCTTCGATGCAGAACCGCACCATCGACGGCGCGGTCGCCGGCCTCACCGTGTTCCCGGGATTCAAGTACTACGACGTGGCCAAGGGCATGACCTACCTGCCGGGCTCGTATCTCATCCTGGTCGGCGGCGTGAGCCGCGCGTTCATGAAGAACATCGGGCCCGAGCTCGAGGCGATCGTGCGCGACGAGTCGCGCAAGGCCGAGAAGCTCTTCTTCACCTGGCTGCCCGAGGACGTCGAGCGCGCGAAGAAGACCTGGCAGTCGAACGGCGGCGAGCTCATCACGCTGCCGCCGGCGGACCAGAAGCGCTTCGTCGACGACGTCAACCAGGTGACCGAGTCGATCCTCGCCGGCCAGCCGCAGGTGAAGGCCGAGTACGACGCGCTGCGCGCCGCGGCGCAGAAGCACCGCAAGTGAACCGAATTCTGTACAACGTCCGTAATTATTTCGTCATTGATGAGACGCATCGTCACCGGGCATGACGCGAACGGCCGCGCGGCCGTCATCATCGACGACGCGCCGCCCACGGTTGTCCTCGAGAAAGCCGGCGGGCTGCGGCTCACCGAGCTCTGGGCGACGAGTGACGCGCCCGCTGATTTTTCCGCAACGGATAGAGCCCGGCGCGAGCGGCGCATCGAGCCCGACGCCAGGGGCAGCGTGTTCCGCGTCATCGAGTATCCGCCGGACGCCGAGCGGCTCAAGACGCTCAAGCCGGAGGAGCACTTCGCCTCGATGGGCGTGCAGGCGGCCGATAGCGCGAAGCGCCGCCATCCCGGCATGCATCGCACGAAGACGCTCGATTACGCGATCGTGCTCTCGGGCGAGATCTATGCCGTGCT
>VBCP01000035.1 GCA_005888925.1 Betaproteobacteria bacterium
GGCGCCTTCGCCCAGTCGAAGGGCTTCAAGAACGCCTACCTCATCGCGCCAAACTATCCGGCGGGCAAGGACGCGCTGACCGGGTTCAAGCGCACCTATAAGGGCAACATTGTCAACGAGTTTTATTCGAAGCTGAACCAGCTCGACTACTCGGCGGAGCTCGCGCAGATCCGCGCGGCGAAACCGAACGCGCTGTATGCCTTCCTGCCGGGCGGCATGGGCATCAACTTCATCAAGCAGTTCGTCGCCGCCGGGCTGTCGAACGAGATACAGCTCATCGTGCCGGGCTTCGTGTCCGACCAGGACATCGTGCGCGCCGTCGGCGAGCCGATGCTCGGGCTCTTCGACACCTCGCATTGGGCCTACGACCTGGATAACGACGCCAACCGCAAGTTCGTTGCCGAGTTCGAGAAGGAGTACAAGCGGCTGCCGTCGCTCTTCGCCGAGCAGGGCTACACCGCCGCGCTGATCATCGACCAGGCGGTGCGCGATGCGAAGGGCAAGGTCGAGGACCCGAAGGCATTCCGCGCCGCGCTGATGAAGGCGCCCGAGCGCGCCAAGACCCCGCGCGGTCCGTGGAAGGAGGCGTCGAACGGCACGCCGATCCAGGATTACTACGTGCGCGCGCTGGTCAAGGACCGCGAGGGGCGCATCGTCAATCGCAAGATCGGCACCATCCTCAAGGACCACCGCGACTTTTGGCTCAAAGACTGCGCGATGAAGTAGTAGGAATTCGGGGACGGAGCCCAAACTAGATCGGGCTCCGTCCCCGAACTGTTTTATGTCGGCCATCCTCTTCCTGGAGCAGTCGCTGAACGGCGTGCAGTTCGGCCTGATGCTGTTCCTGCTCGCTGCCGGGCTGACGCTCGTGTTCGGCATCATGGACATGATCAACCTCGCGCACGGCTCGCTCTACATGATCGGCGCGTACTTCATGGCGAGCTTCGTGCAGGCGACGGGATCCTTCTGGCTCGGCCTGCCGCTCGCGCTCGGCGCCACGGCGCTGGTGGGCGCGGCGCTGGAAATCTCGCTCTTGCGCCGGCTCTACGGGCGCGACCACCTCACGCAGGTGCTCGCCACCTTTGCCATCATCCTCATCGCCAACGAGGCGGTGCGCATCGCCTGGGGCTCGCAGCCGATCATGCTGAACCCGCCGGCCGCGCTCACCGGTCCGGTCACGCTGCCCGGCGGCCTGCAGTATGCGTCGTACCGGCTGCTCATCATCGGCGTCGGCGCTGCCGTTGCTCTTGCTCTGTACGTTTTAGTAACCAGAACAAGAGTCGGCATGCTGGTGCGCGCCGGCGCCTCGAACCGCGAGATGGCGGTGGCGATGGGCGTCGACATCCGGCGCCTGTTCACCGTGGTGTTCGCGCTCGGCGCGGCCCTGTGCGCGCTCGCCGGCGCGATGCTCGGGCCGATCCTCGCGGTGCAGGTCGGGATGGGCGAGAACATCCTGATCCTCGCGTTCGTGGTGATCGTGATCGGCGGCATCGGTTCGATCCGCGGCGCCTTCGTCGGTTCGCTGCTTGTCGGTATCGTCGACACCAGCGGTCGCGCCTTCCTGCCGCTCGCCTTTGGCGCGTTCCTGCCGCCGCAGTTCGCGAGCGCGGCGGGCCCCGCGATCGCCTCGGTGCTGATCTACGTGCTGATGGCCGGGGTCCTGTACTTCAGGCCGCAAGGCCTGTTCCCGGCACGCGGATGATCCGCGCCCTCGTCCTCTTCGCTGCGCTGGCCATCTTCCCGCTGGTGATGCAGGCGATGGACGCGCTCTTCTACGTCAGCTTCGCGAGCCGCGTGCTGATCTACGCCATCGCGGCGACCAGCCTCAACCTGGTGCTCGGCTACGGCGGCATGGTGAGCTTCGGCCACGCCGCGTTCTTCGGCGCCGGCGCGTTCGTGGTCGGCATCCTCGCGGTCGAAGGCGTGCGCAGCGCCTGGATCGCGTGGCCGGCCGCCATCGCCGTCGCCGCGCTCGCCGCGCTCGTGATCGGCGCGATGTCGCTGCGCACCCGCGGCGTGTACTTCATCATGATCACGCTCGCCTTCGCGCAGATGATGTACTACATCTTCGTCTCGCTGAAGGCCTATGGCGGCGACGATGGCCTTTCGATGCCGGGCCGCTCGACCATCGGCTTCGACGTGAACCTGCGCAACGACCTCGTCTGGTACTACATCGTGCTCGCGCTGCTCGCCGCGGTGCTCTATGGCCTGCATCGGCTGGTGCACTCGCGCTTCGGCCGCGTGATCGACGCCATTCGGGAAAACGAAGCCCGGGCCGAAGCCATTGGCTTCCCCGTCTACCGGTACAAACTGCTCTGCTTCGTCATCTCCGGCGCGGTCGCCGGGCTCGCCGGCGCGCTGATCGCCAATCAATCGAGCTATGTCAGCCCGAGCCTTTTGCACTGGATCCAGTCCGGCACGCTGATGATCATGGTGATCCTCGGCGGCGTCGGCACGCTGTGGGGCGGCGTGATCGGCGCCGCAGTGCTGCTCTTGCTCGAGCACCTGATCGCCGACTACCGCATCGGCTGGCTCGCGGCGCTCGCGCCGAACTACCAGGACCACGCCGGGCTTGCGGTCGGCATCGTGCTTCTCACGATAGTCATGCTCGCGCCGGAGGGCATCGCCGGATTATTCAAAGGCAGGCGCCATGCTTGAGCTACGCGGCGTCTCGAAGCGCTTCGGCGGCGTGGTGGCGACCGACGAGGTCACGCTCGACGTCGCGCGCGGCGAGGTGCACGCGCTGATCGGGCCGAACGGCGCCGGCAAGACCACGCTGATCGGCCAGATCTCCGGCGTGCTGCGCACCGACGTGGGCCGCATCGTGTTCGAGGATGCCGACATCACCCGGCTCTCTGCCCATGCTCGGGTTGCCGCGGGGCTGGCGCGCAGCTACCAGATCACCAGCATCTTCCGGCGCTTCAGCGTGCTCGATAACCTGGCGCTCGCGGTGCAGGCGCGCAGCGGCTCGAGCTTCTCGTTCTGGCGGCCGCTGTCGGCCGAAAGTGCGCTGTTCGACGAGGCGCGTGCGATTGCGGCGCAAATAGGTTTACAGGAAAAAACAAACCAGGTGGCAGCCACGCTGGCCCACGGTGAGCAGCGCGCGCTGGAGGTCGGACTCGCGCTCGCGACGCGGCCTGATCGAGAAGATCCGCGCGCAGGTCACGGTGCTGCTCGTCGAGCACGACATGGACGCCGTGTTCCGGCTCGCCGACCGCATCTCGGTGCTGGTGAGCGGCCGCCTGATCGCCACCGGCGCGCCGCAGGCGATCCGCGCCGACCCGGCGGTGCGCAAGGCCTACCTGGGGGAAGAGCTTGCTGCTTGACGTGCAGAAGCTCGACACCGCTTACGGCGCGAGCCAGGTGCTCTTTGGTTTTTCAATGCATATCAACCAGGGGGAAGCGGTATCGCTCCTCGGGCGCAACGGCATGGGCAAGACCACCACGGTGCGCTCGATCATGGGCCTCACGCGCGCGCAGGGCGGCGCGATCAGCTTCCGCGGCAAGCGCATCGAGCGCGAGGCGCCCGATCGCATCGCGCGTTTGGGCATCGCGCTGGTGCCGAGGGGCGTCAGATCTTCCCCAACCTCACGGTGCTGGAGAACCTGGCCGCCTTTGCCGAGAACCGCTCGCAGCGCGCGCAGCCGTGGACGCCCGCCGGCGTCTTCGAGCTGTTTCCCAATCTGCAGGAAAGAGCAGACCACATGGGCAACCAGCTCTCGGGCGGCGAGCAGCAGATGCTGGCGATCGGGCGGGCGCTGGTCACCAACCCGCATCTCCTGATACTGGACGAAGCGACCGAGGGTCTGGCCCCCCTTGTGCGCGAAGAGATATGGCAGTGCCTCGGCCGGCTGCGCGCGGCGGGGCAGACCATCCTCGTCATCGACAAGTACATCGAGCGCCTGGTGCGGCTCGCCGACCGCCACACCATCATCGAGCGCGGCCGCGTCGCCTGGCAGGGCACCTCGCGCGAGCTCGATGCCGACCGCGGTCTGTGGCATCGTTACCTGGGCGTCTGATGGAATCGTGGCTCGACATCGCTGGCCGGCAACTGATCGTGCTCTTCTTCCTGGTGACCGGCGTCTCGAATCTCACCAAGGCGCGCATCTCGGATCACATCGAGCGCATGGCCGGGTTGGGCGTGCCGTTTCCGGGGACGACGTTCTGGCTCGGCATCGCGCTGCAGCTCACCGGCTGCGTGCTGCTCGCCGTCGACTGGCACCCGGCCGTGGGGGTGATCTGCCTGATGGTCTTCACCATCACGGCGACGGCGATCTTCCACCGTTTCTGGACGAAGAGCGACCCGATCCAGCGGAACATTTCGCGCATCACGCTCCTCGGAAACCTCGCGATCCTCGGCGGGCTGCTGCTCCTGCTGGAGAACGTGCGATGAGCGATTTCCGCTGGCCGCGCTCGAAGAAGGACATCGAGCGTATCCAGAGCGAGCGCAAGCGCATCGCGGTCGAGCGCGCGCTGCAGTCGCCGTTCTGGAAGCGGCGCATGCCGACCATCGACCTCATGCGGCTGGATGATCCAGAGGTCTGGCGGCGCATTCCGGTGTTGACCAAGGAGGACCTGCGCCAGATTCCGCCCGAGCGC
>VBCP01000032.1 GCA_005888925.1 Betaproteobacteria bacterium
AACCTGACGATGGCCAAGGCGTCGAAGGTGATCGGCCGCGAGGGCGGCGGCAATTACGTGTTCTACGGCGTGCGCGAGTTCGGCATGTGCGCGGTGATGAACGGCCTGGCGGTCCACGGCGGCTTCATCCCCTACGGCGGCACCTTCCTCGTCTTTTCGGACTACGCGCGCAATGCGATCCGCCTCGCCGCGCTGATGGCCGCGCACGTCATTTACGTGTTCACGCACGACTCGATCGGCCTCGGCGAAGACGGGCCCACGCACCAGCCGATCGAGCACGCCTCCAGCCTGCGCCTGATGCCCAACCTGCACGTCTGGCGTCCCGCCGACACCGTGGAAACCGCAATCGCCTGGGGCGCGGCCCTCAAGCGCAAGGACGGGCCCAGTGCCCTGCTGCTCACGCGCCAGAACGTGCCGTTCTGCAAGCGCAGCGACCTTGGAAACATTGAGCGCGGCGCATACGCGCAAAAACTGCTGGCGGCGGGAGGAATTCCCGTTCGCGTGGTGTCGATGCCCTCGACCAGCGTGTTCGACCGCCAACCGGCGGATTACCGGAACACCGTGCTCACGGCGCTGCCCAAGGTAGCAGTGGAGGCCGGCGTCAGCGACTATTGGCGCAAGTACGTCGGCCTGGAAGGCGCCGTGGTCGGCATCGACCGCTACGGCGAATCGGCGCCGGCGGCCGATCTTTTCAAGCATTTCGGCTTTACGCCTGCGCGCGTGGCCGAAGCAGTAAAGAGCACATTAGGAAAGAAGGCAGAGTGACATGACCATCAAGGTTGCGATCAACGGATTCGGCCGCATCGGCCGCATGGTGCTGCGCGCCCATTACGAGAGCGGCAAGAAGCACGGCCTGCAGTTCGTCGCCATCAACGACCTGGGCGACGCCGCCACCAACGCGCACTTGCTGCAGTACGACACGGCACACGGTCGCTTTCCGCACAAAGTGCGGGTCGACGGCGACAGCATCGTCGTCAACAACGACCGCATCCGCGTGGTCGCCGAGCGCGATCCGGCCAAGCTGCCGTGGAAGTCGCTCGGCGAAGGCCGGCGCGCACCTGCAGGCGGGCGCGCGGAAGGTGATCATCTCGGCCCCCGGCGAGAAAGACGTGGATCGCACCATCGTCTTCGGCGTCAACCACAAGATGCTGAAGGAATCCGACACCGTGATCTCCAACGCCTCTTGCACGACGAACTGCCTCGCGCCGCTCGTCAAGGCGATCGACGATCGCATCGGCGTCGCCGCGGGCCTGATGAACACCATCCACTCGTTCACCAACGACCAGGTGCTCACCGACGTCTATCACAAGGACCTGCGGCGCGCGCGCTCGGCGACGCACAACATGATCCCGACGAAGACCGGCGCCGCCGCGGCGGTGGGCCTCGTCCTGCCGCATCTCAACGGCAAGCTCGATGGCTACTCGATCCGCGTGCCGACGATCAACGTGTCGATCGTCGACCTCACCTTCGTGGCGAAGAAGCCCACGACGGTCGACGAGGTCAACCGCGCGGTGAAGCAGGCCTCCGAGGGCGACCTGAAGGGCATCCTCGAGTACAACACCGAGCCGCTGGTCTCGTCCGACTTCAACCACAACCCGGCGAGCTCCATCTTCGATTCCACGCTGACGCGCGTCTCCGACGCCGCATGCTGGACGTCGCGGTGGCGTTCGCCGAAGTCGGGGTGGCGCTCGCCAAGTGAAGCGATGAAGTTCAAGCGCTGATTCGATGAAGTTTCGTCGAATGAGCGAGGTGGACCTGCGCGGCAAGCGGGTCTTCATCCGGGCGGACCTCAACGTGCCGCTCGAGGACGGCCGCATCAGCGACGACACGCGCATCCGCGCCTCCGTGCCCGGCATCAGGCAGGCCCTCGAGCAGGGCGCGGCCGTGATGGTCACCTCGCACCTCGGCCGGCCGACCGAAGGCGAGCTCAAGCCCGAGGATTCGCTCGCGCCGGTGGCCGCGCGGCTCGCCGAGCTGCTCGGGCGCGAAGTTCCGCTGCGCAAGGATTGGGTGAGCGGCGTCGACGTCGAGCCCGGCCAGGTCGTGATGCTCGAGAACTGCCGCGTCAACAAGGGCGAGAAGAAAGATGACCCCGCGCTCGCAAAGAAGATCGCGGGCCTCTGCGACATCTACGTCAACGACGCCTTCGGCACCGCGCACCGCGCCGAGGCGACGACGCACGGCGTCGCGCGCTTCGCCAAGGTGGCGTGCGCCGGCCCGCTGATGGCCGCCGAGCTCGACGCGCTGGGCAAGGCGCTCGCCAACCCGGCGCGGCCGCTGGTCGCGATCGTCGCCGGCTCCAAGGTGTCGACGAAGCTCACGATCCTCGCCGCGCTGGCGAAGAAGGTCGACAGCCTGATCGTCGGCGGCGGCATCGCCAACACCTTTCTCCTCGCCGCCGGCAAGCCGATCGGCAAGTCGCTGGCCGAGCCCGATCTTGCCGGCGAGGCAAAGAAGATCGCCGCCGCGACCAAGGTGCCGCTGCCTGGTGATGTCGTCGTCGCTGCATCACTGGAAGCACCGAGTGGCAAGGTGAAGGGCATCGATGATGTTTCGGCCGAGGAGATGATTCTCGACATCGGTCCCGAAACTGCGCGCGCGTTTGCGGCATCGCTCGAGAAAGCCGGCACCATTGTCTGGAACGGACCCGTCGGCGTGTTCGAGAACGACGCCTTCGCCAAAGGCACCGAGACGCTGGCGCGCGCGATCGCGAAATCGAAGGCCTACACGATCGCCGGCGGCGGCGACACGGTCGCGGCGATCAACAAGTTCCGCATCGCCGATGAGATCGATTACATCTCGACCGCCGGCGGCGCCTTTCTCGAATTCCTGGAGGGCAAGACGCTGCCCGCCGTGGCGGCGCTCGAAGCGCGCGCCGATGGTTAGAGAGCTGAGCATCACCACGCGCGCGCAGGGGCTGCACGAGATCACCAGCCAGGTGGCGCATGCCGTGCGCGACGCCAAGGTCGCCGAAGGCCTCTGCACCGTGTTCGTGCGGCACACCTCGGCGAGCCTGGTGATCCAGGAGAACGCCGATCCGACGGCGAAGCAGGATCTCGAGCGCTGGCTGAACCGGCTGGTGCCCGAGGGCGATCCCTTTTACAAGCACGATGCCGAGGGACCCGACGACATGCCGGCACACATCAAGGCGGCGCTCACGCACACCTCGCTCTCCATCCCGATCGTCGCGGGGCGGCTCGCGCTCGGCACCTGGCAGGGCGTCTACCTTTGGGAGCACCGGCACCGCGGCGGCGAGCGCGAGCTGGTGTTGCACATCGCCACATGAGCCGATAAGGTTGGGCCGGATGCTCCGCAGTACGAAGATCGTCGCCACCCTGGGACCTGCATCGAGCGACCCCGCGATCCTGGAACGCATGATCCGCGCGGGGATCGACGTCGTGCGCCTCAACTTCTCGCACGGCACGGCGCAGGACCACCAGAAGCGCGCCGCGCTGGTGAAGGAGCTTTCCGCCAAGGCCGGCCGCACCGTGGCGATCATGTGCGACCTGCAGGGGCCGAAGATCCGGGTGGGCAAGTTCAAGGAAGGCAAGATCAACCTGGAGAAGGGCCAGCCCTTCATCCTCGACGCGGGCGTCGAGCTCGGCGACGGCCAGCGCTCGAGCCTCGACTACAAGGAGCTGCCGCGCGATGTCGACGCCGGCGCGCTGCTCTTGCTCGACGACGGCAAGATCGTGCTCGAGGTGACGGCAGTGCGCGGCGAAGAGGTCCATACCGTCGTGCGCCACGGCGGCGTGCTCTCGAACAACAAGGGCATCAACCGCCAGGGCGGCGGCCTCACCGCGCCCGCCCTCACGTCGAAGGACATGGAGGACATCAAGACCGCGGCCGGCATCCAGGCCGACTACCTCGCGGTGTCGTTCCCCAAGACCGGCGCCGACATGTACATGGCGCGCGAGCTGATGCGCGCCGCCGGCGGCAAGGCCTTCCTGATCGCCAAGATCGAGCGCGCCGAAGCGGTGGGCGAGAGCGCGCTGCTCGACATCATGCGCGGCTCCGACGGCATCATGGTGGCGCGCGGCGATCTCGCCGTCGAGGTGGGCGATGCCGCGGTGCCGGCGCTGCAGAAGAAGATGATTCGCCTGGCGCGCGAGCAGAACAAGCTCACCATCA
Organism: Betaproteobacteria bacterium; assembly: GCA_005888925.1. Lineage (GTDB taxonomy): Bacteria > Pseudomonadota > Gammaproteobacteria > Burkholderiales > SG8-39 > SCGC-AG-212-J23. The sequence continues at coordinate 4,132 of VBCP01000032.1, forward strand.
CCGCGACCCAGATGATGGAGTCGATGATCTCCAGCCCGGTGCCGACGCGCGCCGAGGTCTCCGACGTGGCGAACGCCGTGCTCGACGGCACCGACGCGGTGATGCTCTCGGCCGAGACCGCGAGCGGCAAGTATCCGGTCGAGGTGATCGAGGCGATGGACCGCATCTGCCGCGAGGTGGAGCAGACGCAGCCGCTGTCGCTCGATCAGGAGTTCCTCAACCGCGTCTTCACCCGTGTCGACCAGTCGATCGCGATGGCGGCGCTCTTCACCGCCTACCACCTCAAGGTGAAGGCGATCGCCTCGCTCACCGAGTCGGGCTCCACCGCGCTCTGGATGAGCCGCCTCAATTCCGGCGTGCCGATCTACGCGCTGACCTCGCAGACGGCGACGCGCTATCGCCTGGCCCTGTTTCGCGACGTGTTCCCGCTGATGGTGAAGTACGTCGGCCACGACCGCGAGGAGCTGCTGCGCGAAGCCGAGAAAGTGCTGGTGCAGAGCAAGGTGGTGAAGGCCGGCGACATCATCGTGCTGACCATCGGCGAGCCGATCGGCAAGAGCGGCGGCACCAACACCATGAAAATCGTCAAAGTCGGCGAGGAGCTCAAATCATGAACCGTTCCGAACTTGCCTCGCGTTTCGTCAATGTCGAGCGCCTGCCGTGGGAAAAGACGCGCTACGCCGGCATCGAGCAGAAGACCCTGCTGGTCGATCCCGCCACCGGGCTGCTAACCGCGCTGATGCGCATGGCCCCGGGCGCGCGCCTGCCCGACCACGAGCACGTGAAGATCGAGCAGACCTACGTGCTCGAGGGGAGCCTCGTCTGCCCCGAAGGCGAATGCCATGCCGGCGAGTTCGTCTGGCGCCCCGCGGGCAGCCGCCACGAGGCCTGGGCCGGCCCGAAGGGCGGCGTGTTCCTCGCGATGTTCCAGATGCCGAACAAGTTCTTCCAGCCCGACGGCCGGGTCACCGACTTCCTCGGCCGCGACTGGCAGGAGACCTGGGGCAAGAAATAGGCAGCGGAACAATGGCAGGGGTCAGACCCCTGCTTGTTTTATGGTGTCTGCTCCTGGCCGCGTGCCAGGGCGCACCGGTCCACGAAGTCCGCTCCGAGTACTCGCACATCAAGGTGGTCGATTACGGCAGCCGGCGCGCGCTGCTGTTCGTCGACGAGAGCGGCAAGGCCGACGTCGTCCAGACGCTGATCGATCTCAAGCAACCCGGCCGCCTGCAGCATCCCTACGCGCGCACGATGATGACCGGCCTCTTGTATCCGGCAGAGACGACGTCGGTCCTGCTCATCGGGCTCGGTGGCGGTGCCTTCGTGCATTTTCTCAACCGGCAGTTTCCCGAGCTGCGGCTCGACGTCGTCGAGCTCGACCCGGCGGTAGTCAAGGTGGCGCGCGAGTACTTCGGCACCATCGAGAATGCCCGCACGCGGATCTTCGTCGGCGACGGCCGCGATTTCCTGCAGCGCGCGGCGGGGCGCTACGACCTGATCCTGCTCGATGCGCACCTGCACCCGGGCGCGGAGACCGACAAGACCGGCCATCCGCTCAGCCTGCAGACGCAGGCCTTCTACCGCAGCCTGCACGAGCGGCTGCAGCCGGGCGGCGCCGCGCTCTTCAACCTGATCGCGCGCGGCGAGGAGCGCGCCTACATCGCCAGCATCTGCCGCGCCTTCGCCGCGACCGAGCTCCTCTGGACGCCGGCGCGCGGCAACGTCATCGTCGTGGCGCAGCCCGGCCCCATGCCCGACGACGCGACGCTGCATGCGCGGGCGCGCGCGCTCGATGGGCGCGGCGATTACGGGTTTACGTTCGACGGACTGCTCGAGAGCCGCGAAGCCGCGGCTTGCCCTCAGCGGCCTTCGTAGAGGTCGCGGCCGGCGGCCAGCGCGCGGATCTTTCCATCGGCGACGTTGCGCGGCAGCATCCAGAAGCCGCAGTCGGGATGGATGTACTTCACGCGGCCTTTGCCGAGCACCTTGTCGGCCCGCTCGATGGCGCGCGCGACCTCCGAGGGCGACTCGATCTCGGTGCGCTTGATGTCGACCACGCCGAGGCCGAAGCCGATGTCGCGGCGCAGCTCCTTGAACACCTCGAGCTCCTGCGGCGGGCGGTGCGCGGTCTCCATCACGACATGGTCGGCCTTCAGCGCATTCAGGTAGTCCATCAGCTTCGCCCAGGTGCCTTTCTGGATCGACTGGCCGCCGTAGTTGCCG
>VBCP01000249.1 GCA_005888925.1 Betaproteobacteria bacterium
TATGACAACCTCATTGATCGGCGCGCGCGTCCCCCGCAAGGAAGACTATCGCTTCCTCACCGGCGCCGGGCAGTACACGGATGACGTAGCCTTCGCCGGCCAGACCTACGCCGCATTCGTGCGCTCGCCGCATGCGCACGCCAACATCAGGCGCGTGAGCACCGACAAGGCCAAGCGCGCGCCAGGAGTAGTCGCAGTATTCACCGGCGCAGACCTCGCCGCTGCGAAAGTCGGCGGCCTGCCCTGCGGCTGGCTGATCACCGACGTCAAAGGCCAGCCGATGAAGGAGCCGCCCTATCCGCCGCTCGCGCAGGGCAAGGTGCGCCACGTCGGCGAGCGCGTCGCGGTAGTGGTCGCCGAGACCGCCGCGCAGGCGCGCGACGCGGCCGAGCTGGTCGAAGTCGACTATCAGGCGCTGCCCGCGGTGGTCAGCGCCGCCAAGGCGAAGAGCGGCCCGGCGCTGCACGAGATCGCGCCGGACAACACCTGCTATGTCTGGGCGCTCGGCGACAGGAACGCGGTCGATGCGGCGTTTGCCAAGGCCGCGCACGTGACGAAGCTCGACTTCGTCAACAACCGGCTGGTGCCGAACGCCATCGAGCCGCGCTCGGCGAACGCGAGCTACTCGCGCGCCGACGACAGCTACACGCTGTACGTGGCCAGCCAAAACCCGCATGTGGAACGCCTGCTGATGACGGCGTTCGTCCTCGGGCTGCCCGAGAGCAAGGTGCGGGTGATTGCGCCCGACGTGGGCGGCGGCTTCGGCTCCAAAATCTACCTGTACGCGGAAGACGTCGTCGTGACCTGGGCGTCGCGGCAGCTCGCGCGCCCGGTGAAGTGGACTTCCGATCGCTCGGAGGCTTTCGTCTCCGACGCGCACGGGCGCGATCACATCACCACCGCGGAGCTCGCGCTCGACAAGGACGGCAAGTTCCTGGCGATGCGCGTGCGCACCACCGCGAACCTCGGCGCCTACCTGTCGACGTTCGCATCCTGCATCCCGACCATCCTCTACGCCACGCTGCTCGCCGGCCAGTACAAGACCCCGGCGATCTACTGCGAGGTCACGGCCGTGTTCACCAACACCACGCCAGTCGATGCCTATCGCGGCGCCGGCCGCCCCGAGGCGACCTACGTGGTCGAGCGCCTGGTGGAGACCGCGGCACGCGAGATGAAGCTCGACCCGGTCGAGCTGCGGCGGCGCAACTTCATCAGCGAGTTCCCCTACCAGACGCCGGTGGCGCTGTGCTACGACACCGGCAACTACGAGGCAACGCTCGGCGCGGCCCTGAAGCTCGCGGACGTCGCGGGCTTCAAGGACCGCCGCGAGCAGTCGCTCAGGCGCGGGAAACTCCGGGGCCTGGGCTACGCCTGCTACATCGAGGCCTGCGGCATCGCGCCCTCGAACGTCGCCGGCAGCCTCGGCGCCCGGGCCGGCCTGTTCGAAGCCGGCGAGGTCCGCGTGCACCCGACCGGCACCGTCACGGTGTTCACCGGCTCGCACGCGCACGGCCAGGGGCACGAGACGACCTTCGCGCAGGTGGTGGCCGATCGGCTGGGCTTGAGCATGGAGCAGGTCGAGATCGTGCACGGCGACACCTCGAAGGTGCTCTTCGGCATGGGCACCTATGGCTCGCGCTCGATCGCGGTCGGCGGCACGGCGATCGTCAAGGCGCTGGACAAGGTCATCGCCAAAGGCAAGAAGATCGCCGCCCACCTGCTCGAAGCGTCCGAGGGCGACATCGAGTACGACCGCGGCGTCTTCAAGGTGGCCGGCACCGACAAGAAGAAGACCTTCGGCGAGGTGGCGTTCGCGGCCTACGTGCCGCACAACTACCCGCTCGACAAGCTCGAGCCGGGCCTGAACGAGAACGCGTTCTACGATCCCGCCAACTTCACCTTCCCCGCGGGCAGCTACGTCTGCGAGGTCGAGGTCGATCGCGAGACCGGCGCGGCGCAGGTCTGCGCCTTCACCGCGGTCGACGATTTCGGGAAAATCATCAACCCGATGATCGTCGAGGGCCAGGTGCACGGCGGCCTCGCGCAAGGCATCGGCCAGGCGCTGACCGAGAACTGCAGCTACGACGACACCGGCCAGCTCCTGAGCGGCTCTCTCACCGACTATTGCATCCCGCGGGCGACGGATTTGCCGCTGTTCAAGATCGACACGCGCGAGACGCCCTGCACGCACAACCCGCTAGGCGTGAAGGGCTGCGGAACGCGATCACCGACGCCATCGGCGTCGGCGACGTCCCCATGCCCGCCACCGCGCAGAACGTGTGGCGCGCGATGCACAGAGCCTAGGAGAACGACATGCATGCATTTCAATATCACCGCCCCTCGAGCACCAAGGACGCGCTCTCGCTCGCCCAGCAGAAAGGCGAAGGGCGCTATCTCGCCGGCGGACAGAGCCTGGTGCAGGCGATGAAGCTGCGCCTCACCTCGCCCTCCGATCTGATCGACCTCGGCACCATCAAGGACCTCTCGGGCATCAAGCTCTCGGGCAACGCGGTCGAGATCGGCGCGATGACGCGCCACGCCGAGGTGGCTGCCTCACCCGAGGTGAAGAAAGCCATCCCGTCGCTCGCCGCGATGGCTGCGCTGATCGGCGACCGCCAGGTGCGCCACATGGGCACCATCGGCGGCTCGCTCGCGAACAGCGATCCGGCGGCCGACTATCCGGCCGCCGTGCTGGCGCTCAATGCGACGGTCACCACCAACAGGCGCAAGATCGAAGCGGACAAGTACTTCAAGGGCCTGTACGAGACCGCGCTCGAGCCGGGCGAGCTCATCACCGCGGTCGCCTTCCAGATCCCGAAGCGCGGCGCCTACATGAAGTTCCGCAATCCCGCCTCGCGCTTCGCGCTGGTCGGCGTCTACGTCGCGGACTTCGGCTCGGGCAACGTGCGCGTCGGCATCACCGGCGCCGGCGCCAGCGCCTTCCGGCAAAGCGAGATGGAGAAAGCGCTCTCGTCGAAATTCGCGCCCGAAGCGGTGGCAAGCATCAAGGTCAAGCCCGACGGCCTGAACAACGACCTGCACGCCTCGCCCGAGTACCGCGCGCACCTCATCACGATCATGGCGAAGCGCGCCGTCGAGCAAGCGCTGAAGTAGGGGTCAGACCCCTGTCAGAAAGCCCGCTTCGGCGGGCTTTTTTGTTCGCTGTAATCCGCAGTCCGTGTCGCGCGTTATACCGCTCAACACCTTGCCCTTGTTATACGAGTATTCGTATAATACGCGTTGAAACCGGTCGTAATTCATGGGTCGCTCGCGAGAAGACCTAAGTACGTTTCCAAAGGCGGCGAAGCTGCGCGCCGGGCAGGAGCTTTTCATGGTGCAAGTCGGCCGTGATCCTGACAATTGGAAACCGATGTCAGCGCCTTTCGCGTGATTTACGTCGCGACGCTTCGATCCGCAGTTTACGTACTGCACGCGTTTCAGAAGAAAACTCAGACGACTGGGCGTGACGAGATTGAACTGGCCAAGCGCCGTTATAAAGAGGCTGCGGCAATGCAGAGCAATGCATGAAACGCAAGGCGACCAAGTCGAGCGGGAACATTTTTCTCGATCTCGGATTTCCGCAGCATGAGGCCGCGGTGCTTCTGCTCCGAGCGCAGCTTGCCGAGGCGCTGCGCGGGTGGATGGAGCGTGAGCAGCTCACACAGGCCGAAGCGGCTAAGCGGCTTGGAATTGCCCAGCCCAGGATCTCGGACATTGTCCGCGGCAAGATCGAGCTTTTGTCGCTAGATTATCTCGTCGGTCTGTGCTCGAGGGCGAAGCTCGACGTCGGCCTGCGGCTCGCGGCCTAGGGGGCAATGCCCGTGCCGGGCGTCAGTCGATGACTTCGTTGGAGCGCAGGAAGAGATCAGGCGGCGCGCGCTCCATCGGCAAATCGGCGGGCTTCGCGCCCTTCAGGATCTTGTCGATGTACGACGCCGAGCGGTAGTACATGTTGGGATAGAGCACGCCGTAGGACAGCAGGCCGCCGGCTTCGACGAAATTCCTCGCGGCGTACGCCGCGGGCAAGCGTTGGCGCGCCGCGAACTCGAGGATCTGGTTCTGGTTCGCCTGCGCGAGCGTCTCGAGGCCGATGATCAGCGCATCGACGCCGTTCTTCGCCGCGGCTTCGAGGCCCTGCTCGAGCTCCTCGGGCTTGCGCACGTCGATCATCTCGACCTTCAGGTTCATCCCGGGTGCGGCAGCCTCGATCACCTTCCAGCTCGCGAGCGCCGCCGGATTGTCGGGATTGGTGAGCGTGCCGATGCGCGTGATGCCGGGCGCGAGTGCCTTGAGCAACTCCAGGCGCTTCGCGCCGAGCTCCGCCACCGAGCTCGACAGTCCGGTCACCTGTTCGATCGGCTCGGCGATCGCCGCAGCCACCACCGGGATGCCGCTCTCGGTGTCGCGCGCGGCGAGCGTGGCGGGCGTGCCGCGCGTGAGAAATACGTCGACCTTCAGGCGCGCGAGCTCTGCAGCGAGCGCCGGAAAGCGCTCCGCGCGCCCGTCGGCCGAGCGATACAGGACGATGTAGCTCTGCCCTTCCTCGTGGCCGAGCTCCTTCATGCCCTTGTGCAGCTCGACGAGGTTCACGTTGTTCTGCCCGATCGGCAGCGTCTCGAGCATGCCGATGCGCTTCGGGGCGGGCTTGTCCTGCGCGCCGAGCGGCGCCGACGCCAGTGCAAGCGCACCCGCGATGAATTTCCGGCGGGAGGTCATGGCAGGCGCTATTCTTCGCCCTCCGCCGTTTCGCTACAAGCGCAGGTTCTCGGGGTGGCGGTCCTGCGGCAAAACCCGGAAAATGCCGCTCTTTCAGCCGCTTCCCATGCCAAAGGCCTTTCCGAAGTCGATCGACGAGACCCAGGCGCTGCTCGCCTCCGGCGAGTACGTGGCCGATCGCAGCCTCGCGACCTCGCTGTTCCTTTCGCTCGCCATGCGCCGGCCGCTGTTCCTCGAGGGCGAGGCGGGCGTGGGCAAGACCGAGATCGGCAAGGTGGTGGCGACCGCACTTGGTCGCGAGTTGATCCGGCTGCAGTGTTACGAAGGCCTCGACATCGCGCAGGCCGCCTACGAGTGGAACTACTCGCGGCAGATGATCGAGATCCGCCTCGCCGAGGCCGCGGGCGAGAAGGACAAGAAGAAGCTGGGCTCGCAGATCTATTCCGACGAGTTCCTGGTGAAACGCCCATTGGCACGGGCGCTCGAAGGCGATGCGCCGGTGCTCTTGATCGACGAGCTCGACAGAACCGATGAACCGTTCGAGGCCTATCTGCTGGAGGTGCTCTCCGACTGGCAGATCACGATTCCCGAGCTCGGCACGCTGAAGGCCAAGGAGCCGCCGATCGTCGTCATCACCTCGAACCGCACGCGCGAGATCCACGACGCGGTGAAGCGGCGCTGCTTCTACCACTGGGTCGACTACCCGGACGCGAGCCGCGAGCTCGAGATCCTGCACCGCAAGGCGCCGCAGGCGAGCGCGGCGCTCTCCAAGGAGGTCGTCGCCTTCGTGCAGCGCCTGCGCAAGACCGAGCTGTTCAAGCTGCCGGGGGTCGCCGAGACCATCGACTGGGCGAACTGCCTGGTGGCGCTCGACCGCGTCGCGCTCGACCCCGAGACGGTGAACAACACCCTCGGCGTGCTCCTCAAGTACCGCGACGACCTCGAGCGCGTCGCCGGCGAGGAGGCCGAGCGCCTGGTGGGCGAGGCCAAGGCCGCCGCCGCCGCGTGACCGGTTTCCTGAGGCGCCTGTTCGGCAACGGTGCCAGTACCGGCGACCGGCGCGTGGAAGAGCTGGTGTCGTTCTGCGAGGCGCTGCTCGCCGAAAGCGGTGAATACGCCAGCATGGCCATCGCGGGCGACGCGCTCGCCGCCTATCGTGCGCTCGACGAGCGCGCGCGCGAGGCGTTCTTCGATGTGCTGGCGAGCCGCTATTCGCCTGCGCCGGACGCGGTAGTGCGCGCGGCCGCGGTCTATCAGAACACCCCGTCGCCCGACAAGCTGATGGAGCTGCAGGCGATCGTCGAACCGGCGCGCCAGGAGCTTTTCCGGCGCCTCAACATGGCGCCCGGCGCCACCGCGGCGCTGGTCGAGATGCGCAAGATCCTGCTCAGGGGCCTGCGCGCGCATCCCGCGTGGAAGGTGATCGACTTCGACCTGATGCATCTTCTGCGCTCGTGGTTCAACCGCGGCTTCCTGCGCCTGGAGCGCATCGACTGGCGCACGCCGGCGCTGGTGCTCGAGAAGCTGATCGACTACGAGGCGGTGCACGCGATCCGCGGCTGGTGGGACCTGCGCCGCCGGCTGGAAGGCGACCGCCGCTGCTTTGCCTTCTTTCACCCGCAGCTGCCCGACGAGCCGATCATCTTCATCGAGGTGGCGCTCACGCACGGCATGAGCGCGCAGGTGCAGCCGCTGCTCGACAAGGACTCGCCG
>VBCP01000248.1 GCA_005888925.1 Betaproteobacteria bacterium
GAGCGGAACTGCCTGCTCGAGTAGACGAAAGCGAGCAGGCCGCCGGCGATGAGCGCGGCGAGGATGGCGCGGTTCACGCCGGTGAGCGAGGGCAGGTCCTGGCCCGCCGGCAGCGTGAGCACCGCTTTCTCCAGCACGCCGACGCGGAAGGCGCCCAGCACGCCGCGCAGCGTCATGTAGGCGGCGATGCCGAGGAACACGTAGACGATGAGCGATTTAAGATTGCCGGCGCCGACGCGGATCAGTGTCTTCGAGCCGCAGCCCGAGCCGAGCGTCATGCCGACGCCGAAGAGGAAACCGCCGACGATGTAGGAGAGCCAGGTGAAACTGGGGCCGGGGTAGATCGACTTGGAGAGATCGACCACGCCGGCGAGCTGCAGCGCGGAGGCGCCGAGCACCGCGACGGCGATGGCGAGCAGCCACATGCGCATGCGCGCGAGGTCGCCCATGTTCACCCAGTCGGACACCGCGCCCATCGTGCAGAAGTGGGTCTTGTTGCCCACGGCGCCGAAGATGAAGGCGAGAGCGAAGGCCCCGCCGGTCACGTACGGGACCAGCTGCGCTGGATTCGTTTCGATGGTGAACGCCCCCTTAGGGAGCTTGGCGTTTCGCCGCGTTCAGGCGCTGCTTGGCGCTCGCCGCGGCGCTGCTCTTCGGGTACTTCGCGATGACGTCCTCGAGGGTCTTCTGCGCGCTCTTGCGGTCGCCCATCGTTTCCTGCGAGCTCGCGATGCTGAGCATCGCGTCGGACGCCTTCTCGCTGTCGGGCCAGGCGGCGAGCAGCTTTCGCTGCGCGGCGATCGCCGCCTTGTAGTCGCGCTGGCCGGAGTGCGCCATGCCGACCCAGTACTGCGCGTTCGGCGCGAGCTTGCTCGCGGGATACGTCACCAGGAAGCCCTGCATCGCGGAAACGGCGAGCGCGTAGTTGCCGAGCTTGAACTGGTCGAGCGCCGCCTGGTAGGCGCGCATTTCGCCCTGCGACGCCTCGGCATCGGACGCCGCCGCGGGTTTCTCGGGCGCGGACGCCTGCTCGCGCGTCTGCTCGAGCTTGCGCAGCCGCGTGTCGATGTCGAGGTAGAGGTCTTTCGAGCGCCGGTCGGCGGTTTCCGCCTGGTTGCCGAGCACCTCGAGCTGGCCGCGCATGCGCGCCATCTCGTTGCTCAGGGTTTCCACCTGCGTCGCGAGCTGGATGAGCGCGCTGCGGTCCGAGGCGCCCGCGAGCGCCGCCTCAAGCTTTTTCAGCTGCTCGGCGACCTGGCGCTGGTTTTCGCTGACCTCGGCTCGCAGGAGCTCGATCCGGCGGCGCGCCTCGTTGTCGTCGAACAGACCCTGCGCCCCCGCATTGAACGCGAGAGCGCAGCCGACGGCGAGCGCAAGGCGCCGTGGCATCAATACTCGCCGCTGTAGAGCATGTCGTCGCGGCGATTCTTCGCGTAGCAGTCTTCGCTATGGTCGGTGCACACGGGCTTCTCCTCCCCCAGGCTCACCGACTCGATCTGGTCCTCGCGCGCGCCGAGCAGCGTCAGCATCTTCGCGCTCGGGTTCTCGCGCAGGAACTTGGCGTGCGCCTCGACCAGCGAGCGGAACTCGTCCTTGACCTCGAACTTGTCGTAGTCGAAGTAGATCTGGCGCTTCGACAGGATGTTGTTCGGGTCCTTGAGCGCCGCGAAGGGCGACCCGGTGGAGCGGCCGGTCGCGTCGACGCGCGCCACCGGCTTCGATTCCACCGCCTGCGGCTTCGCGCCGGGCTTCGCCTCGACCGGGGCGCTCGCCGCGGGCTTCTCGGGTTCGGTGGCGCACGCGCCCAGGAAGAGCAGGCTGGTTGCGATCAACGGAAAAAGAACTGCACGCATGTGGTCCCTCCTTGTCATTCGATGAATGGTCCCCAAGCCGGCTCGCGTACGTCGCCGGCGGTTGCGCTGAGGCGCTGCTTGACGCGGCCGTCGGCCGAAACCGCCGACAGCACGCCGCGCTCGTTGATCACGGTGGCGAGCAGGATCATGCGGCCGTTCGGCGCGAAGCTGGGTGATTCGTCGCGGTCACTGTCGGTGAGGATCTGCACCTGACGGTTGGAAAGATCGAGCAGCGCGACCTGAAACTTGCCGGCGTTGCGCGTGATATACGCGATCGTTTTGCCGTCCGGGCTTATTCTCGGTGACACATTATAGCTGCCCTCGAAGGTGACGCGCTGCGGCTCGCCACCGCTCGCCGGCATGCGGTAGACCTGCGGGGTGCCGCCGCGGTCGGAGGTGAAGTAGATCCACTGCCCGTCGGGCGAGAAGCGCGGCTCGGTATCGATGCCGCTCGAACTCGCCAGCCGGCGCACGCCGCTGCCGTCGGCGTTGATCAGGAAGAGCTGCGAGCCGCCCTCGCGCGAGAGCACCACCGCCAGCCGGCCGCCGTCGGGCGCCCAGGCGGGGGCCGAGTTCGAGCCCTTGAAGTTGGCCACGACGTGGCGCTTGCCGTCGAGCAGCGAATGGACGTACACGACGGGCTTCTTGTTCTCGAAGGACACGTAAGCCAGGCGCTTGCCATCGGGCGACCACACCGGCGAGATGATCGGCTCGAACGAGGCGAGCGCGGTTTCGGCGCCGGCGCCGTCGTAATCGGCGATCTGCAGCTCGTAGCGGTTGCCGCGCTTCACCACATAGGCGATGCGCGTGGAGAACACGCCTTTTTCCCCCGTGAGCTTCTCGTAGACGAAGTCGGAGATGCGGTGCGCCGTGGCGCGCAGCTGCTCCTTGCCGAGCGTGTAGGCGACCCCGCCGAGCGCCTGCTGCTTGACGACGTCGTAGAGGCGAAAGCGCACCTCGAAGCGGCCGTCGGGCCGCGGCTGCACCGAGCCCACCAGCAGCGCGTCGGCGAGCCGCGAGCGCCATTCGGCGTAATTGATGTTCGTGGCCTCGGTCGGCTCGGGCACTATCGGCGGCAGCTCGAGCCCGCGAAACAGGCCGCTCCTCTCGAGGTCGGCGCGCACGATGGTGCTGATGCCCGGCGCGAGCGCAGCTTCGCCCGCGAAGGGCGCGAGCGCGATCGGGATGCGCTGCGCGCCGGCGCCGGTGATTTCGATGGCGAGCTGGGCCTGGGCGCTACACGCCCAGAAGAGCAAGGCGGCTAGAAGTCGAATCATCGGTCCTGGGGGCGGAATTTTAGTTCCAACTGGCGCTGGAAGAGGTTGCGGTCGTCGGGCTGCGGCAGCGGCGAGGACTTCATGATGGCGCGCTCGACCGAGTCGTCGTAGCCGGCATGGCCGCTCGATTTGCGTTTGCGCACCGTCAGAACCTCTCCCGTGGGTAGGAGAGTGACGTCGAAGATGGCCTCCGGGTTCCCCGGGAGGTCCTGCGGCAGGATGATGTTGCCGCGGATCTTGGCGCGGATCTTGTCGGTCCAGGTGGCAAGCGCCCTCGAGCGCGCGTCGGCCTGCTGGCGCGCGATCAGCGCGCGCAGCCGCTGTTCTTCAAGTTGCTTTTGCTCGTTTGCGGCCTGCTCGCGCAGGCTCTTCTCGAAGGCGAGGTCGCGCTTGGGCGGCGGGGGCTTGGGCTTTGGCTTGGGCTTTTCCGGCAGCGCGATCTCGGGCTTCTTCACCTCGAGCTCGGGCTCGGGCTTCACCACGGGCGGCGGTGGCGGCGGCTTCTCCTCGACCACGGGCGGCGGCGTATCCCAGAGCTCGACATTGACCACTGCGGGCGGATGGCTCTGGAAGCGCACGCCGAGGAACATCACCCCGAGCAGCGCCAGGTGCACGAGCGCGGAGAGCGCAACCGACGGCGCGAGCGCCGGCCGTTCCCGCCGCGGCAGGGCGGCGGCGCTCACTGGGCGAGCTTCACCTGCAAGCCCACGCGGCTTACGCCCTGCTTGCGCAACTCGTCCATTACCTGCAGCACCGCCTCGTAGCGCGCGTCCTTGTCGCCGCCGACCAGCACCGAGAGCTCGGCATCCTTGCCGCGCACTTCCTTGATCGCGGCACCGAGCTCGGCGCGCGACACGGTACGCTCGCTGACGATCGCGCCGGAGCGGTCGCGGCTGCGCACCACCAGGCCGCGATCGGCCTTGACGAACACCTCGAGCGGCACGACGCGCGGCTGGCTCGCCTTGTCGACCGTCGGCAGGTCGATCACCGCCGGAGTGACGAGCGGCGCGGTGACCATGAAGATGACGAGCAGCACGAGCATCACGTCGACGTACGGCACGATGTTGATCTCGTGCATCGGCCCGCGCTTGCGCACTGCCGGCACGCTTAGTGGTCCCTCATCTCGCCGCCTGCCGGTGGAGGATGTTGGAGAACTCCTCCATGAAGCTCTCGAAGCGATTGCCCAGGCGATCGACGTCGTGCGAATAGCGGTTGTAGGCGACCACCGCCGGAATGGCGGCGAACAGCCCGATCGCGGTCGCGACCAGCGCCTCGGCGATGCCCGGGGCGACTTGCGCGAGCGTCGCCTGCTGGACGTTGGCGAGGCTCCTGAAGGCGTGCATGATGCCCCACACCGTGCCGAAGAGGCCGACGTACGGGCTGACCGAACCGGTGGAGGCGAGAAAGGCGAGGTGGCGCTCGAGGAAGTCCATCTCGCGCTGAAAGGTCGCGCGCATGGCGCGCCGCGCGCCGTCGACCATGTCGCTCACGTCGGTGCCGGCCTGGCTGCGCAGCTTGGCGAATTCGCGGTAGCCCGCCTCGAACACACGCTCCAGGCTGCCGATGGTGTGGCGATGGTTCACCGCGCCCTGGTAGAGCGCGTTCAGGTCCTGGCCGCCCCAGAACTCGCGCTCGAATTTCAGCGTCTGCGCGACCGCGCGGTGGATCACGAACCACTTCTGGAAGATGAACATCCAGGACATGAACGACACCGCCACCAGGATCGCCATCACCACCTTGACGACCACGCTCGCGTGGAGGATCAGCTGCCAGATGTCGAGGTCCTGCGTGAACGTCGGCATTTATGTGAGCGCCTGTTCGAGTTCGATCGGCATGCGGGCCGGCTTCATGCGGCCTCTGTCCACTATGGCGAGTGTGACCTCCGCCTCGACGAGGAGTTCGTTCGAGCGCTCCACGAGCTGGCGGAACACGATGCTCGCGCGGCCGATTTTAACCACTTCCGCGCTCGCCCAGACGAGCTCGTTCAGCCGCGCGGCGCGGTGATATTTCACGGCGAGGCTCGCCACCATGAACTGCACGCCGCGCTCCTCGGCGAGGCGCGCGAGGTCGATGCCCGCTGCGTTCAGCAGCTCGGTGCGCGCGCGCTCCATGAACGCGAGATATTGCGCGTGGAACACCACACCCCCGGCATCGGTGTCCTGGTAGTAGACCCGGACAGGGATCTTCAGCTGTCGGATAGGAGATCGCGCGCCGCGGTCGGCGCGACAATTCCGAAATGGCGGTACGCCGAGAGCGTCGCCATGCGGCCGCGCGGCGTGCGCTGCAGATAACCCTGCTGGATGAGGTAGGGCTCGAGCACATCCTCGATCGTCTCGGCGTCCTCGCCGATCGCATGCGCGAGGTTCTCGAGACCGACGGGGCCGCCCGAGAATTTCTCGATCACGGCGAGGAGCAGCTTGCGGTCCATCACGTCGAGGCCGAGCGCGTCGACATCGAGCATCTTGAGCGCGGCTTCGGCGATCGCCTTGGTGACGCGGCCGTCGGCCTTGACCTCGGCGTAATCGCGCACGCGGCGCAGCAGGCGATTCGCCACGCGCGGCGTGCCGCGCGAGCGGCAGGCGATCTCGCGCGCGCCGCCCTCCTCCAGCGGCACTTTTAAAAGGCCCGAGGAGCGGCGCACGATGGTCGTCAGCTCCTCCTGGCTGTAGAACTCCAGGCGCGCGACGATGCCGAAGCGATCGCGCAGCGGATTGGTGAGCATGCCGGCGCGCGTGGTGGCGCCGGCGAGGGTGAACGGCGGCAGGTCGAGCTTGATCGAGCGCGCCGCGGGGCCCTCGCCGATCATGATGTCGAGCTGGAAATCCTCGAGCGCCGGATAGAGGATCTCCTCGACCACGGGCGAGAGGCGGTGGATCTCGTCGATGAACAGCACGTCGCGCGGCTCGAGGTTGGTGAGCAGCGCCGCGAGATCGCCGGGGCGCTCGAGCACCGGGCCCGAGGTCTGGCGCAGGTTCACGCCGAGCTCGCGCGCGATGATGTGCGCGAGGGTCGTCTTGCCCAGGCCCGGCGGGCCGAAGAGCAGCACGTGATCGAGCGCCTCGCCGCGCCGGCGCGCCGCCTCGATGAAGATCTCGAGCTGGCCGCGGGTCTTTTCCTGCCCGACGTATTCCGCGAGCGTCGCCGGCCGGAGCGACCGCTCGAACTGCTCCTCCTGCGCCGAGGAGGGCTTTGCCGCAATCAACCGGTCTGTTTCGACTGTCATTTTTACAATCCCCGGGCATTATGCAATGCACCGTTGCATGCGCGCGACGCACTGCCTTGACAGCGCATGTCCGCGACCTGAACAATCCCTCACCGTTCTCTCAAAAGCAACAAGGGAACGCAAATAAGTCGGCGAAACAACGACTTCGAATTTGACGTCTTACTGGGAGATGAGATGAAAAAGCTATTGGTAGTCGTTTCCGTCGCAGCGCTGTTTCCCGTGACCGCGATGGCTGCGGGCGAGAACAACATCGGCAACTGAGGCTGGGGTTCCAAGCTGTTCGACGGGCAGTCGGGTGTGGCGCCGCAGGTTCTTGCTGTGACCACGAACGGCACGTTCGGCAACCAGACCTTCGGCATCACGAGCGGCACTTCGGGCTGCACCCAGGACGGTGCGGTGAAGTCCAACTGGAGAACGGCGCTCTTCATCGATGGCAACAGGGACGCGCTCGCGCGCGACATGTCCGTCGGCAGCGGCGAAGCGCTCGACTCGCTCGCGCATCTGATGGGCGTCGAGGCGCAGGACCGCGTGGCGTTCAACCGCGCCGCTAAGGACAACATGGCGCGCATCTTCGCGAAAGACGCTACTCCCGAGATCATGGCGGCTCTGCGCCAGGTCCTTGCGGACGACGCGCAACTCGCGCGCTACACGACCGCGCTTTAAGTCAACGGCAGTACCGAAAACCCTGCGGTAACCCGCAGGGTTTTTTTTCGTGCCGATCTGGCCGCTGATTCTCGTCGCGCTGCTCGCGCCGTTCACCGCGTTCGGCGCCGATGACGCCTACCTCGCGGCGCTGGTCGCGCGCTCGCGCGAGCTCAGGCTCGCCGAGCGTCCCGAGTGGCGCAAGCTCGTGCACTACGAGCCCGACCTGATCGGCTCCGGGCTGCACGGCCTGCTCGACAACCGCGGCTTCTACAACTCGCCCGAGGGCAAGACCCGGCCGCAGGCCGAGCTCGAAGCGACGCTCGCCAGCTTCTTCTCCGACGTCGAGGAGACGCCCGAGCGGCAAAATCCCCAGTGCGCCTTCATCGCGCGGCGCGCATGGCTCGACGAGGAGCTGCGGTTCGACCGCGGCCGCTTGCCGCTGCGTGCTTGCCCGCGCTTTCGCGAATGGCACGCGGCGTTGAATGCGCAGCGCCTGACGCTCGTCTTCGCCTCGGCGTATCTGAACAACCCGTCGTCGATGTACGGCCACACGCTGCTGCGGATCGATGCGCGCGACCAGGACGAGCGCACGCGGCTTCTCGCCTACGCGGTCAACTCCGCGGCCACCACCGACGAGACGAACGGCCTCACCTTTGCCATCCAGGGGCTGATCGGCGGCTACCCCGGCACGTTCTCGATCCTGCCCTACTACCTGAAGGTGCGCGAATACAGCGACATGGAAAACCGCGACCTCTGGGAGTACGAGCTCGAGCTCGCGCCGCCGGAGCTGGAACGCGTCCTCCTGCACCTCTGGGAGCTCCTTCCGGCCTATTACCAGTACTACTTTTTCGACGAAAACTGTTCGTATCATCTGCTCGGACTGCTCCAGGTAGCACGGCCGGAGCTGGAGCTGACTGCGCCGTTCAGATGGTGGGCGCTGCCGGTGGACACCGTGCGAGCGATCACCGCCGAGCCGGGGCTGGTCGCCAGAACGGTTTATCGCCCGGCGAACGCCACGATCATCGGCGCGCGGCTTAACAACTTGTCGGAAGAGGAGCGCAGCATCGCCAAGAACCTCAGCCTGGGACGGGCACCGAGCGGCGAGGCGCTGCGCGGGCGACCGGCGCCACGCGCGGCGGCGGTGCTGGAAACGAGCTACGACTACGTGAACTACCGGCGCGCGACCGGCAAGCCGGACGTGGCGGACCCCGCGCGCCTCGCCCGCGAGCTCCTCGTTACGCGAAGCCAGATGGACGTCCCGAGCCAGGCGCCGGTCATCGACCCCGGGACGCGACCCGACCAGGGCCATCGCACCTCGCGCGCCGGCCTGGGCATCGGCAAGCGCGACGGCCGGGCGTTTCAGGAACTCGAGCTGCGGCCGACCTACCACGATGTGATCGACGCGGACGCGGGCTACGTCCGCGGCGCGCAGATCCAGTTCTTCGACACCGCAATTAGGCACTACAACGACGGCGCCACGCGCCTCGAGCGCTTCCTGCCGGCCGACATCCTCTCGCTCGCGCCGCGCGACGATTTCTTCCAGCCGCGCTCCTGGCGCGTGGCGGGAGGCTGGCACCGCTCCTTCCTCAAGGACGGCAGCGAGCCGCTCGTCGCCAGCCTGGAGCGCACCACAACCTCGAGCACGGCTACGGCATCGGCGCCGGGGGGCGTGTGGGCGCGCTCGTCGACCCGGCGCCCCGCTGGCGCCTGCATGCCTACGCCAGCGGCATCAACTACTTTCTCGGCGAAAGCGAGCAGCCGCGCGCGCTCGGCTTGCAGCAACGCTTCGCCGTCGGCCGCGACAGCGCGCTGCGCCTAGATGTCGAGCGCCGCCGGGAGGGCGGACGCCATTTCGACAGCGCTTCACTCTCCCTGCAGCTGTACTTCTGACCATGAAACGCCTCGCCATCCTCCTGCTCGCTCTCGCTCTGGGCGCTTGCACGCCCGTGTTCTTCCAGCCGCACAACGTCATCGTCTCCACGCCGGGGCTCTACGGCATCGACTACCAGCCGGTGGAATTGCGCGCCGCCGACGGCACGGCGCTCTTCGCCTGGTTCATGCCCGCGCGCGGCGACCCGCAGGCGACGGTGCTGTACCTGCACGGCAACGCCGAGAACATCAGCGCCCACTTCGCCAACGTCGCGTGGATGCCGGCCGCGGGGTTCAACGTGCTGGCGCTCGACTACCGGGGCTATGGCGGCTCGGAAGGCAGACCGTCGCTCGCGGGCGTGCAGCTCGACATCGACGCCGCGATGCGCGCGCTGCTCGAGCGGCCCGACGTCGACCCCGACCGCATCATCGTCTTCGGGCAGAGCCTGGGCGGGGCGCTCGCCATCCACTACGTGGCGCACAGCGCGTATCGCAGCCACATCCGTGCGATCGTCGCCGACAGCGCGTTTGCCGACTACCGGATGGTGGCGAAGGAAAAGATGGCCGGCCTGTTCCTCACCTGGCCGTTGCAATGGCTGCCGGACTACACCGTCGACAACGACTATTCGCCGCGCGCCTCAGTCGCCGCGCTCAGTCCGATCCCGCTGCTCCTGATCCACGGCGAGCGCGACGGGGTCGTGCCGGCGCATCA
>VBCP01000003.1 GCA_005888925.1 Betaproteobacteria bacterium
AACGAATATGTCGCGCTCGCCTTCTTCGACGTGAACTCCTATGAGCCGACGCTGAAGGCGTTCGAGCAGATCTGGGCGCGCCTGGTGCCGGGCGGCGTGACGGCGTTCTGGCAGCTCACGCGCAACACCATTCCGGCGGAGTCGCGCGTGTATGCGGAAAAAATCCTGGGCAAGCATGCGCATACGCTGCACCGTTCGGCCACCTACCCGGGTCTTTGCTACCTGGTGAAACGCTAGGCCCGTGCATACCGTAATCCTCGGCAACGGCATCCTCGCCGCCACCATCGCGTTTCGCCTGACGAAGCGCCTTGCGGCCAAGGATCGCATCACGATCATCGGCAAGCGCTCGCGCCCGGGCTCGGCGACGCTGGCGGCGGCGGCAATGCTGAATTCGTTCGCCGAGATCGAGGTGGGCTCGTTGAACTCGGAGCTCGACCGCTATCGCTTCGAGCTGAGCCGCGCTGCGGGCCGCATGTGGCCGCAGTTCGAGAAGGAGATCGGCGGCCCCCCTTCCGGCGGCGGCCTGGAGCTGGGCACGTATGTCGTCAACAACACCGCCGCGGATGATCTCGACGACGAGAACTTCGATGCCATCGTCGCCGCGTTGCGCGAGTTCGGCGAGCCGTTCGAGCCCGTAGCGCCGCGCGATATCCCGAACTACATGCCGGAGCAAAGGCACCGGGCAACGCGAGCCCTGGTCATCCCGGGCGAGGGGTGGATGAATCCGAGGCTGGTGCTGGAGAGGCTCGATGCGATTCTTGCGCGGCACCCCCAGGTCAGCCTCGTCGACGACAGCGCGCGCAGCCTGGTCAGGCAGGGCGACCGGATTAGCGCAGTTAAAACTGAGGGCGGTCAGCCCATCGCCGGCGACAGCTTCGTGCTCGCGACCGGCGCCACGGCGAGCGACGTGCTGCGCGAGAGCGATCTCGGCATCGAGGTGCAGCGCGTGTTTTACGGAGTCGGCGTCTCGGTGGAGATCGGCAGCCCCGATTTTCCGCACAAGAAGTGCATTCGCACGCCGAATCGCGGCCTCGCCTGCGGCATCTACAGCGTGCCTTATTTCACCGGCTCCGGCGCGGCGCAGGATCATGTCCTCGTCGGCGCGAGCAACTTCATTTCGCCGACGCCCTACAACTATGGCCGCCTGACCAGCATCGAGTCGCTGATGCGAGGCGCCATCGAGCAGATCAATGCGAATTTCTATCGGGCCGACCTGGTGCGGATCAATGTCGGCTGGCGCCCCACGACCCTCGATACCTATCCGCTGCTGGGCCGAAGCTCCATCGCCAACCTGATCATTGCCAGCGGCACCAAGCGCGACGGCTTCCACCTTGCGCCGCTCATCTCCGAGAAGATCGTCGCCATGCTCTACGACGAGCCGGTGGACGAAGGATTCGCCCGCTTCGCGCCCGAACGCAAGCCGATCCGGTCACTCACCCGCCAGGAGGCGATCGACAAGGCGGTCCGGCATCAGATGAGCGCCTCGTACCAGCACGGCTTTACGCCGTCGAAGAGCCGCATGCCGGCCCAGATCGCGCAGATGCACCGGGACGACCTCGAGCGCCTGCACGACAAGGTCGGCGCCCACGACTGGGGCATTCCGCCGGAGATGCTGGACATGTACCGCTACGGGCACGCAATGGCATGAGGCTGATCCTCGCGATCCTGCCGACGATGCTGCTGGTGGTTTACGGCCAGCTCATCATCAAGTGGCGCGTCGGGGCGCTGGCGGAGGTGGCGCAGCCGGCGTCGGGGCCATTGGGAAGATTGGTGGTGTACGTCACTGATCCCTACATCCTCTCCGCTTACGTGGCGGCGCTGGCGAGCTCGTTCACCTGGATGTTCGTCGTCGAGAGCCATCCGGTATCGCTCGCCTTTCCGCTGCACATCGGCCTGACCGTCATCGCCGTGGTGGCGGGTGGGATCTATCTCTTTGGCGAACCGATTACGGCGCCGCGCATCCTCGCCGTGGCCTTGATCGTCGCAGGGATTGCGATTGGCAGTCGCTCCTAGCATCGAGCCGCTGCTGGACGATGTGCGCGACATCGTGCGGCGCGATGCGCCGCACCTCGAGCGCCTGCTGGAGATCTTCGAGCAGGAAGCGCGCGTCGGGCGCGACTGGCTCGCACCGAGCCTGCATCGATTGGCGCCGGGCGCCGCGATACTGGAGGTCGGGGCGGGATTGATGCTGCTGAGCTGCCAGCTGGCAAAGGAGGGATTCCGGGTGACGGCGCTCGAGCCCGTGGGCGAGGGTTTTTCCTCCTTCTACGAGCTGCAGAAGCTGGTATTGGCCCACGCCGCGAAAGGAGGCATTGCCCCCGAGGTGCTGCCGATTCCCGTGGAGCAGCTCGACCGGGAGAGCCGATTCGACTTCGCTTATTCGATCAACGTCATGGAGCACGTCGGGAATGTCGCCCTGGCGCTGGAAAGGGTCGGGCGCGCGATACGTCCCGGCTGCGAGTACCGGTTCATGTGCGCCAACTATCTCTTCCCCTATGAACCGCATTTCAATATCCCCACCGTCTTCTCCAAGTCGCTGACCGAGAAATTGTTTCGACAGCGCATCTACAGCAACACGCGAGTCGGGGACGCTGCCGGCCTGTGGAAGTCCCTGAACTGGATCACCGTGCCCAAAGTCGCGCGCGCCGTGCGCCACCTGTCCGGCCTGTCGGCGAGCTTCGATCGTTCCATGCTGGAGGCGGTACTGCTGCGTGCGGTCGACGACCGGCAGTTTGCCGAGCGGCGCTCGCCATTCGTGCGCAGGCTGGCAAAGGGCGCCGTCAGGCTCGGCCTGCATCGGCTCGGCAAATGGATCCCCCCATTCATCCAGCCGGTCATGGACTGCTCCATGAAGCGGCGGGCGCAGGCGCATTGATGAAGCAGATCGCGTTCAACAAGCCGTTTCTGACCGGCCGCGAGCTCGAATACATCCGGCAGGCGCACGAGAACATGCACCTCTCGGGCGACGGGCCGTTCACCAAGCGCTGCCAGGCCTGGCTCGAGCGCAGCATCGGCTGCCGCAAGGCGCTGCTCACGCACTCGTGCACCGGCGCGCTCGAGATGGCGGCGATCCTCGCGGTCACCGAGCCGGGCGACGAGATCA
Source organism: Betaproteobacteria bacterium (assembly GCA_005888925.1). GTDB lineage: Bacteria > Pseudomonadota > Gammaproteobacteria > Burkholderiales > SG8-39 > SCGC-AG-212-J23. The sequence goes on from VBCP01000003.1 coordinate 3,104, forward strand.
TCATGCCGTCGTTTACTTTCGTCTCGACCGCCAACGCGTTCGTGCTGCGCGGCGCCGTGCCGGTGTTCGTGGACGTGCGCGAGGACACGCTCAACCTCGACGAATCGAAGATCGAAGCGGCCATCACGCCGCGCACCAAGGCGATCGTCGTGGTGCACTACGCCGGCATCGCGTGCGAGATGGACGCCATTCGCAGCCTGGCGCGGCGCCACGGCCTCATGCTGATCGAAGACGCCGCCCAGGCGCTCGGCTCGGGCTACCGGGGTCGCCCCTTGGGCAGCTTCGGCGAGCTCGCCACCATCAGCTTCCACGAGACCAAGAATCTCATCTCGGGGGAGGGCGGCGCGCTCCTCATGAATTCCGACGAGCTCATCGAGCGGGCCGAAATCATCCGCGAGAAAGGCACCAACCGCAGCAAGTTCTTCCGCGGCGACGTGGACAAGTACACCTGGGTCGACATCGGCTCGTCGTTCCTGCCGAGTGACATCCTCGCGGCCTTCCTTTGGGCCCAGCTCGAGGCCGCCGAGACCATCGGCGCGGCGCGCAAGGCGCTATGGAACCGCTATCACGAGGGGTTCGCCGATGCCGAGCGTGCCGGGCTGGCGAGGCGGCCGGTGGTGCCGCGCGAGGCGTCATCCAACGCGCACACCTACTACCTGATCCTGCCCGATGCCGCGAAGCGCCGCCGCTTCATCGAGACGCTGCGGCGCGAGGAGATTTACGCGGTGTTCCACTATGTGCCACTGCACAGCTCGCCCGCCGGCCTCAAGTACGGCCGCGCCTGCGGCAGCATGGCGGTCACCGATACGATGAGCGAGAGGCTGGTGCGCCTGCCGCTGTGGCTCGGACTCGAGGCTCAACAGGACTACGTCATCGAGCGCTGCCGGCGTGCTCTCGGGCGCTGAACGCGCGATCGCGGCGAGCGCCATCGTCGCGCTGCCGCTGGCTCTCTTGCTGTGGATGAGCGGGGCAATCGGTTTCCCGCTGGCGCTGGCGGCGATGCTGGCGTTGGCGCTGGTGGTGTTGTTGACCGGGCTGCTGGCCCTGCGTGCCGTGGATGCCGCCGAGATGCCCGCCCCGGCAGCCTGGGTCCTCGGCGTGTTCGTCACCATGCTGGCGGTCTATGCGCTGCTGGAGGCGTTCAATCTGCCGGCGTTCACCGCGTTCGCGATCTGGGCGGCGGTCGTTGCCGCGCTCGGCTTCATGGTGCGTCGCTACGCCGGCGCGGCCAGGCCGGTGCAAGCGGCCGAGCTGGTTGCTTTGCTCGCTTGCGGGCTCGCCACCGTGCTTTGGTGCCGCGAGATCGCCCAAGCCCCGCAAGTTCTCGCGCGCGAAGGCCTGCTTCCGGGATGGATCGATTTCCTCATCCATGGCGGCGGCATTTCGCAACTCGGAGACCCGCGGGCCGCCGGGCGGGGTTCGATCGAGATGGCGGACTTTCCGGCGCCGCTTTACCACTACGCGTCCTACATTTTGCCGGCGGTGTTCGCCGTCCCGCTGGACCTTCCCGGGTTACCTCTGGCGACGTCCATCTGGTTGCCACTCGGATTCCTCACGATGTGCGCCGGCGGCTATGCGCTCGGCGCCGCTCTCGCCGGACCCGCCGGCGCGGTGGCAGCGCTTGCGGCATTGACCTTGCTGCCGGATGCCGCGAGCTACGGGCTGCGCAACGGCATGTTCGGGTTTCACTGGAACATCCTCGCGACGCCGGGGGCGCCGTACGCGGTCGGCTTCTGCCTGCTTTCGATCGCTCTCCTGCAGCGCTGGTTTCGGGAGGGCAGGCGGCGCCCGCGCATCGCGGGCGCCGTCCTGGTTGTCGGCACCGTAGTTGTGCGCGTGCATGTTTTCGCGCTTGCGTTTCCGGCCATGCTTGCCAGCGCGGCGATGGCGACGTCTCTGGTCCGGCGCAGAAAGGTCATCTCCGTCGCGCTCGCCGCTGCCGCCTTCCTTTTGTTCGTCGCCGGTTTTTATAGCGTGGTGAGCGATGCCGTGTCGGCGCTTGAGCACTCGCTCGAGCTCTTGCACGACCGGATGGAGCCCACCGGGTATACAGGGTGGTACATGCAGGTGCTGAAGAGTCATGGTGCGCGTGTCGCCCTGCCGGTGGGTATCGCGCTGGCATACCTGGCGAGCCTGGGAGCGCTCGTCGTCTTCTATCCCCTCTCGGTGTGGCTCAAGCACAGATCCGGACGCCTCGGTGCGATCGACCTCGTGCCGGCCGCGTTTCTGGCTTGCTATCTCCTCCTGATGATCACCGCCCCTTTCCCGTCACACGGTGATGCGACCGAGCTGACGCACCGGCCATTCGTTGTTCTTTACGCCGTGATCGCGATATGGACCGCCGCGGGATTCGTGAGCTGGATGGTCCCGCAAGGCGACCGTGCTGCGCGCCGCGCGTGGCTGGCGCTTCTGCTGTTAGCCGGCCTCGCGTTGCCCGTGCTATGGCCGCAAACCTCGGCTCTGGGCAGGTTGCCCAGGTTCCAATGGGGCTGGAAGTACACACCTTACAAAGTGGAGCAGGGGCTGGTGCAGGCGGCCGCCTTTTTGCGGGCCCGCTCGCGCCCGGGCGACGTATTCGCGGCGCAGGACGTGAAGCTCGAATGGGTCGCCACGGACAGCGCCACCGAGCTCACGTCGCTCACGGGGATGCCGGCTTACCTCAGCCGCCCCTTTTTCCACCTCGCCAGCGGCGGCCGCCGCGAGCAAGTGGCGCGGGAGCGCTACGGGGCGCTGAAGCGCATGGACGGCGAGGAGGACGCCGCCGCCGCGGCCCGGCGCCTGCGCGAACTCGGCATCCAGTGGTACGTGGTCGTCGGCAGCGAAGGCCCGCGGTGGGACCGGGGCCGGCGGCACGCCGCCTTCGCCGCCGGCAGGGTGTCCGTCTACTCCGGCAGATGACATGCGTTTGATCGATATTCTGATCGGAACGCTCGTAGTTTTTCCTTTGGCTGCGGATGCGGTCTGGTTCGAGATACCCGGCTTGCATTCCCTCGAGCTGGCCGATCTGGGGCTCCCGCTTCTGGCGGCGGCCCTGATCGTCGAGGCGGCGCGACGCTGGCCTTGGGAATTGAGCTTCCTTGCTCGCGCAGGGATGAAGGTACTTTGGCGTGCCGCGGGAGTGCTGATCGCGCTCGTTCTTTTTGTCTTGCTCTGGCGTCACTGGGAGCCCGAGAACCACGGCTTGTATCTGCGCGTCGCGCTTTGGAATCTGACGCATGGGACCGGCGCGGTGCCGCTCGTGGCCATCGTCGCCGTGGCGGTGCGGCGCTGGTCGCGCGAACCTTGGGAAGCGAGCTTCTTTGTCCGTTGTGGAATGAGGCTGGCGCAGGCCTGGCTCGATGCGCTCGAGCGCTCGCCGGGCCGCACGCTGTGGAGCGCTGCGGGATTGGTGGCGGCGCTCTTTCTCTGGGTTTCGCTCTTGCGCCATCGGGCTTTCGACAGCCATGGGTTCGACCTGGGCATTTTTACGAACGCGATCTGGAACCTGACGCATGGCCATGGCTACGTTTCGTCAGTGAAAGGGGGAATCAACCTCTTTTCCGACCACCAATCGCCTTTGTTCTGGGCACTGGCTCCCTTGTTTTGGATGATTCCCCGGCCGGAGACCTTGCTCTTTGCGCAGGCCCTCGGGCTGGCCGCGGGCGGCCCGGCGCTTTTTTACCTGGCACGCGCGCGGCTCGGTCGCGAGCATTGGGCGCCAGCCGCTCTGCCCTGGCTTTACTGGTCCTATCTTCCGCTCCGAAACGCGAACGCCTTCGACTTTCATCCGGAAGTTTTCATGTTGCCGCTTTTTTTGTGGGCTTTCGCGGGATTCGCCTCCGAGCGACCTTGGGCAAGAAGGCTTGGCCTCCTCGCTCTGGTCGCGGCGCTCGGCGCCAAGGAATCGGCGGCAGTCGTGGCCTTCGGCATCGGGGTGGCGTGGGCTTTGAGCAGCGGCGCGGGTTCTCGGCGCGAGCGCTGGACGGCTGTTGCGCTCGCGGTTGCGGGCGCGGCGCTCTTCTTTTTCGACGTGAAAGTCGTGCCTCGATTTTTCGGCGGCGACTACGCCTACATGGGCCTTTACCAGCGATTCGGGGACGGCATCGGCGACGTGCTCCTCGCTCCGTTCACGCAGCCCGTTTACTTCTTCTCCCAGGTTTTCAATCACGAGCGCTTGACGTTTCTTTTCTGGACTCTTGCGCCGCTGGGGTTTCTCCCGCTTTTTGACTGGCGCGCGGCCATTGCGGCGCTGCCGCCCTATCTCATGCTGTTCCTCACTGAAGGCGATCAACGGGTTCGAACCGTCTTTCATTATGGAATCGAGCCGGGATCAGCGCTTTTCTGGGCGCTGCCTTTAGGGCTCGCGGCGTTTGCCCGGCGTTTTGGCTGGAAATGCGCGGGAATTTGGATGCTCTTCTGGGGTCTTGCCTGTGTCGGCCAGAATGAGCTGATGCGGGCGCGCGGCTACCGCGCGTCTTCGCACGCGCAGTGGCTCGTGGCGGAAGTGATGCCGTGCCTGAACAGCGCGGCGCCGATGGCCGCATCCGACGTGCTCATCCCGCATCTCGCGACCAGGTCCTGGATCAGCTATCCGGATGCGCTCCGACAGCGGCCCTCGGGCGAACCCGTTCGCTGTGTCGTGACCGACCTGGAGCTCGGTAATAATTGGCCGCTGTGGCGCAGGGGAGTCGAGCGGGTGCTGGCCGGTTTGCCCGACCAGGGCTACCGTGAATCGTACCGATGCCGCGGCTTCAGCGTCTACGAGCTGGGAGCGTCGGCATGCCTGCGATGCGTGCCGGAGTGCCGTTAATTCGATCGCGAAGAAAGGGTAGCTGCCGCCAGAAGGTAGGTGAGTGCGCCAATCCAAAAAGCGACGGAGAATCCCCAGTTCATGGCGATGAAGATCGCCAGCGTCGCGCCGACCACCGAGAACGCGCCGTTCATCCCCCAGCCCCACGCCACGATCTCCGGGCGCGCCTTGTCGAGCAGGCGCATGCCTCCGGGCAGCCCGATTCCGAGAAGCACGCCGAGCGGGATGAGGACCGCCGCGGCCGCGACGATGCGCACGGCGAGCGCCCATGGGATGGCGAGGTCGACGAGGCGGGCGAGGCCAAGCGCGGCCAGCGCAGCCACGAGCGCCACCGCGACGAGCGCGCGTACCGTGACGCGCCTGACTCGCTCGAGCGGCACGCGCCGGCTGATCAGGCTGCCCAGACCCGTGCCGAGGAGCAGCGAGAAAAGCGTCACGGTCAATGAATAGACCGGGTGCCCGAGAAGCAGCACAAAGCGCTGCAGCACGGCCACTTCGATCAGCATGAATCCGGCGCCGAGGGCGCCGAAGTAGGCGAGCCAGCCGCCCCAGCCGCGGCCGGGGCGTTCTGCGCCTGCGAGCAGCGGGCCGATGATGAACAGCAGCACCAGCGCGGCGGAGATGCCGAAGAGCGTCAAGAGCGCGCTGAGCCCGCTACCGAACAGCATCCAGGGCCCGAACGCCTCGCGGAATGTCGAACGGATAGGCCGCGAGAAAGCCCTCGCGGTCGCTCGCCAGGATCAGCTTGCGATAGTCGGCGGTGCTGGTGCGCGTGCTGCGCATCTCCGGCGGATCGTTGACGACCGCAGCGGCGGGCACGCCCGGCGCATACAGCAGCGTGAAACCAAGCTCGTCTGCAACCCGCTGCAGGCGCCGCACCTCGTCCTGCGAAAACGGCGAGCGCTTGAGAATGAACGTCGCGACGCGGCCGGATCGCACGATCGCGAGATGCTGCGCCGCATCCAGGCCGCGCTGGGCGCAGGCCTCCTGTGCGAGCGATACCAGGCGCAGCCCGTCGAACACCCACCGCGTAATCGTCAGCACTCCCTCCGGCGCGAGATGGTCGAGGTACTCGCCGAATGCCTCCACCGTGTAGAGGGAGTTTTCCGTCAGGGTGTAAGCGCCCGCCGAAGTCGCCGCCCAGGTGTCCACCAGCGAAGCCTGGATGACGTCGAAACGATCCGGGCTGCGGCGCACGAAGCTGCGGCCGTCCTCGATGTGCGGCGATACGCGGGGATTCGTGTAGAGGCTTCCGGAGTACTCGCGGAAGCGCTCGAGCATCACGTCGCGCACGATGATCGGATTGATCTCCACGCCGTCCACGTGACGCGCGCCGAACAGCAGCGCCGATAGCAGATCGCGTCCGCCCCCCGGTCCGATGACGAGCGCGGTGAAGCCCTCGGGCCGCTCCACCAGGTGATACGCAATCGCGGTCAGCTCATAGCGCAGGTACGCGGCGTCCGCGATGTTGCCGGTGCCCTTCAGGATCGGCGTCGATGCGGAAGCGTCGATGTCCATGAAGAGCGAGGGTCCGCGCTTCCCGGTGAACTTCGGGCTCAGCGACCAGTCCTGGTGCGCGCGATCGTAGACGCCGATGCGCGAGAACGAATTCCACTTGGTGAACAGCACGCGATCGGCCTCGTAGCCTTTGGTGTAGACGACATCGAACGGCTCGAGACCGGAGAACTGCAGCGTGGCGGGAACGGCGAGCAGCGCGAGCGCCGCAGACCCGATCCGCCGCCGCCGGGCTGCCGGCGCGAAACAGACCGCGGCCGCGGCCGACAGCGCCGCGGCGCTCAGCACCACGCCGGGGGCGCCAAGCAGGTTCATCAGCGGCACCAGGGCGAGGCAGCCGATTGCCGCCCCGACCAGATCGGCCGCGTAGAGCGTGTTGATGCGCTCGGTGAGCCTCGCGAACGCCAGAGAAATCACCGCGCCGCCCGTGAAAAACGGCAGCGCTGCCAGCAGGTAGATCGCCACCATGCGCACGGTGTTTTCCGCCGAGTAGGTCAGTTCCACGCGAATGCGGACCAGGCACGCGAGCGCGATGAGCGTCGCCGCGCCGTGGGCTAGCGCGCCGACGCACAGCAGCTCCGGCGTCTGCGCGCGCGCCAGCCTTTTGCGCTTGACATAGACGAACACGCCGCTCGCGCTCAGGCCGAACAGCGCGATCGAGATGGCAAGAAAGGCGAAGTGGTAGAACATCGTCACCGAGAAGATGCGCGTGAGCGCGAGCTCGGTCATCAGCAGCGCCGCCGAGGTGGCGGCGATACCCGCCAGCAGCGTCCGATTCATGAGCGCTCCCAGTGCGACCTGACGAGTTGCGCGAAGCGCTGCCTGAAACGCCGGCGGTCGAAGCGCATCGCATTTTCGCGGCAGGGGGCCGCGGCGAAGCGGCCGCGGTCCTCCTCGAA
>VBCP01000250.1 GCA_005888925.1 Betaproteobacteria bacterium
TATCGAAGCGCGGCGCAGGAAGAGGAGGCGCCGGCGCTGCTCGCCGCCATGGTGCACCCGGGCGAGCGCTGGGCGTTCACTGTGCGGCTGCGCCGGCCGCATGGCCTGGTCAATCCGCACGGCTTCGACTACGAGGCCTGGCTTCTCGAGCGCGGCATCGGCGCCACCGGCTACGTGCGCACGCGCAGCGAGCCGCGGCGCATGGGCTCGCGCAATTCGCCCCTGGATTACATCGAAAGAGCACGCGAAGCGGTGCGCGATCGTTTCAACTCGGTGCTCGGTGCCACGCCCGCCGCAGGCATCCTTTGCGCGCTCGCCGTCGGCGACCAGCGCGCGATCTCGCGCGAGGAATGGCAGCTCTTCAATCGCACCGGCGTCACGCACCTCATGAGCATCTCGGGGCTGCACGTCACCCTCATCTCCGGACTCGCCGCCTGGCTTGTGGCCAGCGGCTGGCGGCGGGTGGGCGCTCTCGCGTTGCGCCTGCCGGCACGCAAGGCGGCCGCGCTCGCCGCCATACTCGGCGCGCTCGGCTACACGCTGCTCGCGGGCTACGGGGTGCCGGCGCAGCGCACTTTCTGGATGGTGAGCGTGGTCGCAGCTGCGCTTTGGTCCGGCAGGATCTCGTCGCCGTGGCGCACGCTCGCCCTCGCGCTCGCCGCTATCGTGCTGATGGATCCGTGGGCGCCGCTCGCGCCAGGGCTCTGGCTCAGCTTCGGCGCCGTGCTGCTCATTTTCTATGCCGCGGTCGGTTGGAGCGAGCCCGGATCAAAGCTCGCGCAGTGGGCACGGATCCAGTGGGCCATCACCATCGGGCTTGCCCCGGCGGCACTGCTGCTCTTCGGCCAGCTGTCGGTTGCCGGACCGATCGCCAATGCCGTCGCGATTCCGCTGGTATCGGTAGTGATCACGCCGCTTGCGCTCGTCGCGGCGCTCGTACCGGTGGACGCCCTGCTCGAGCTGTGCGCGCTGCTGGTGCAGTGGCTGCTTGAATTCCTGGAATGGTGCGCCTCGCTTCCAGGCGCGTTGTGGCAGCAGCACATGCCGCCGCTGTGGACCGTGCTGGCCGCCCTGGCGGGCGCGGCATGGCTGCTCGCGCCGCGCGGCATTCCGTGGCGCGCGAGCGGGCTCGCCCTCATGGCACCGGCATTTTGCATCGCGCTTCCCGGGCCGGCGGCGGGCGAGGTCTGGATCACCACGTTCGACGTCGGGCAGGGACTCGCCGTGCTGGTGCGCACCGCGAACCGCGCACTGCTCTACGACGCGGGCCCGGCATTCGGCCAGGAATCCGACAGCGGCTCGCGCGTCGTCGTGCCCGCGCTGCGCGGCGACGGCGTGGCGCGCCTCGACCTGGTGATGCTGAGCCACGAAGACAACGATCACATCGGCGGCGCGCTCAGCGTCATGGAGAGCTTCGAGGTCGACGCACTCGCCTCCTCGCTCGCGGCGAAGCATCCGCTGAACGCGGTGGCGCCCTATGCGCGGCGCTGTACCGCAGATGACCGCTGGGAATGGGACGGCGTGCGCTTCGAGCTGCTGCATCCCGCAGCGGCGACGCCACCCGGGCGGCGCAACAACCTGAGCTGCGTGCTGCGCATCGCCGCCGGCTCGCAGTCGGTCATGCTCACGGGCGATATCGAGCGCGTCGCCGAGGCCGAAATGCTGGGTGAGGGGCGCGCCATGCAAAGCCAAGTACTGCTCGTGCCGCACCATGGCAGCCGCAGCTCGTCGACGGCGCAGTTCATCGCGGCGGTTGCGCCGCGCTGGGCGATCGTGCCGGTCGGCTACCGCAGCCGCTTCGGCCATCCGAACGCCGAAGTGCTCGAGCGCTATCGAGCCGCGGGCGTGCAGCTCTTGCGCACCGATCTGCAAGGCGCCATCGCCGTCAAGATGGGCGCGGAGATCACGCTGGAAACCGAGCGCCATCGCCGCGGGCGGTATTGGTTGCGGTGAAGCCCGCTTAGAGGCCGGCTACAATGATTCGGCGGGGGGACGTCCCTCGATCCAGAGGAGAGAACAATCATGGCCAAGAAAGGCGGCAACGCCGTTTATCGCGTCACCGAGGTGATCGGCACCAGCTCGCAGTCGTGGGAAGACGCCGCAAGGAACGCTGTCAAGACGGCGGCAGGCACGCTGCGCGACCTGCGCATCGCCGAGATCGAGAAGCTCGACGTCAAGATCGAAGACGGCAAGGTGGTGCAGTTCCGCGCGCGGCTCGCGCTGTCGTTCAAATACAGCAGCTGATGTTCACCGCGGTCGTGCGCATCACAGGAGCCGGCCGGCTTGCGGATTTCCGCGAGCGGCTGCGCTGGCTCCTGGTGCGCGACCCGGATGCCGAGGATTACAGCGAGCACCACGAGGGCGCCGCGCTCGAGTACCGCTTCAGGCCGAAGAAAGGCATCCCCTTCCCGGCGCTCACCGAAGCTTCGGGGAATTTTCCCGAGCTGCGCGTTGAGGCGCAGTGGGAGCACGACGGCGTGCGCGGCCGCGCGGTGATCGAGAACGGCCGCCTGGTCGAAGAGGAGCGCGGCGAGCCCGCGGCCGCGGGCGTCGAAATCGTCGCCGGCGACGAAGGCCGGCTCGACCTTGCCCTCATCTGCGAGCGGCAAGACGCCGGTTGGCTCGGCTACGCCGCAACCGCGGAGCGCCACACCTACTTCCGCTACCGCGACGGCGCGCTTGAGCTGGTCGACCCGAGCGCAGCCGACGACGCGCTGGAAGAGATCGCCTTTCGCCTGGTCGACGAATGGATCTGGTACGACGAGGAAGAAGCGCAGACCGAGCGCGCGCGCTACGCGCAGTACGGCTACCCGGTGCGCGGCGCCAATCTGAAGTCGGAGAAGCTTGCGCTGCTGCGCCGGCGCGGCGAGCGCTATTCGACGCTCGACCCGGCCGCCGGTGAAGTGCGCGAGGCGCTGATCGCGCAATGGCTGAACCGGGCGTAGCCGAGCCGCGCCGCCGCTCGGTGCAATGCGCCTCGCCCAAGGGGCTGCACCGCATCGCTTATCTCGAGTGGGGCGACCCGCGCAATCGCGACGTGCTGGTCTGCGTGCACGGCCTGACGCGCTCTTCGCGCGACTTCGACGAGCTGGCGCGCGCGCTCTGCAGCCAGTTTCGCGTTGCCTGTCCCGACCTTGCCGGGCGCGGCGATTCCGACCGGTTGATCGATCCGCTGCTCTACACCGTGCCGCAGTACTTCTCGGACATGGTGACGCTGATCGCGCGGCTCGATGCCGAATCGGTGCACTGGCTCGGCACGTCTCTCGGCGGTTTCGTCGGCATGGCGCTCGCCGCGCAGGCGGGCACGCCGGTGAAGAGGCTGGTGCTGAACGATGCCGGGCCCTTCATCCCCCGCGCGGCGCTCGAGCGCATCGCGAGCTACGTCGGCAAGACGCCGGTATTCGGCTCGCTCGAGGAGGCCGAGCAATACATACGCGCCATCTCGGCGCCCTTCGGTCCGCACAGCGAGGCGCAATGGCGCTTTCTCACCGAGAACTGGGTGCGCAAGGGCGAGGACGGGAAGTGGCGGCCGCATTACGATCCGCGCATCGTCGAGCCCCACCGCGGCCCGTTCGCGGACATGGATCTCTGGCACATCTACGACGCGGTGCGCTGCCCGACCCTAGTGTTGCGCGGCGCCGAGTCCGATCTTCCCAAGGTGGTGGAGATTGCCGGCGTCGGCCACGCGCCGACATTGCTCAACCCCGATCAGATCGGCATCGTGCGCGACTTTCTGCTGCAGGGAGAAACGCCATGAACCGTCGCTCGGTGCTTTTCGCACCCGCTCTCCTGCTCACCGGCTGTGCCACGGCGCAGTCGCGACCGGACAATGCGGCGCTGGTAAAGCGAGTCACCGATACGGAGCTCGCGTTCGCCAAGACCATGGCCGACCGCGACCATGCGGCATTCGCATCGTTCCTGGCGGATGAGACGGTGTTCCTGATGGGCGGCAAGCCGCAGCGCGGCAAAGCCGCGGTGGCCGACTATTGGAAGCGCTTCTACACCGAGCCGAAGGCGCCGTTTTCGTGGAAGCCCGATCACGTCCAGGTGCTCGACTCCGGCGGGCTTGCCGCCTCTACCGGACCGGTGTTCGATCCCGACGGCAAGCTCTTCGCGCGCTTCTATTCGACCTGGCGCCGCGAGGACTCGGGCGCGTGGCGCATCGTGTTCGACGATGGTTGCAACTTCAAGTGTGCGTAAAGGAGTGAGTCGATGAAAACGGAAACGCCTTATACGATCCACAGCGACGTGAAGTTCAGGGCGCTTGAGCTGATCGACGTGGCGCGCCTGCAGCGCGCGACGAAGGACCAGTGGTTCAACCAGACGCTGTGCGAGGTGAACGACAGCGTGGTGCGCCTGGGCGTGCTCAAGGGCGAGTTCCACTGGCACAAGCACGACCACGAGGACGAATTCTTCTACGTGGTGGACGGCAAATTCTTCATCGACCTCGAGGGCCGCACCGTCGAGCTGGCACCACAGCAGGGCTTCACCGTGCCGAAAGGCGTGATGCATCGCACGCGGGCCCCCGAGCGCACCGTGGTGCTGATGATCGAGGGCAAGGGCGTCATCCCGACCGGGGATTGAATCGGATTACTTGGCCGGCACCTCGGCCAGGTTTCGCAGCCACGCGTCCGCATTGCCATCGGACGGCGCGCGCCAGTCGCCGCGCGGCGAGAGCGAGCCGCCGGAGCCGACCTTCGGCGCGTTGGGGATGGCACTGCGCTTGTACTGGCTCAACTGGAAGAAGCGCTTGAGGAACACGCCGAGCCATTTGCGGATGCGGCCGAGGCTGTACTTGTGCCGCCACGCGTTCCAGCAGAGATACGCGACCTTGGTGGGCGCGTAGCCGAAGCGCAGCGTGTAGTAGAGGTGGAAGTCCTGCAGCTCGTAGGGGCCGACCGAGCTCTCGGTCTTCTGCTTGCCCGGGATCAGCTCGGGGCTGATATCCGTCTCGAGCACGCGGCGCAGCGCGCGCTGGACGTCTTCGCTGAACTCGTCCGACTCCGCGACCCAGGCGATGATGTACTGAATGAGCGTCTTCGGCACGCTCGCGTTCACGTTGTAGTGCGACATGTGGTCGCCCACGCCGTAGGTCGACCAGCCGAGCGCGAGCTCGGAAAGGTCGCCCGTGCCGACGACGAAGCCGCCGTGGCGATTGGCGAGCCGGAAGAGGTGGCTGGTGCGCTCGCCCGCCTGCACGTTCTCGAAGGCGATGTCGTAGACCTTCTTCCCCTTCGCGTACGGATGGCCGATGTCCTTCAGCATCTGCATGCACGAAGGCCGGATGTCGATCTCCTCGGCGGCTGCGCCGACCGCGCGCATCAGCTGCCAGGCCTGGTTCTTGGTGCGCGTGCTCGTGGCGAAGCCCGGCATGGTGTAGGCGAGGATGTTGCGCCGGGGGAGCTTCAGCTCGTCCATGGCGCGCGCGCAGACGATGAGCGCGTGCGTGGAGTCCAGGCCGCCGGAGACGCCGATGACGAGCTTCTTCGCGCCGGTGGCGCGCATGCGCGTGGCGAGCCCCTCGACCTGGATGCGATACACCTCTTCGCAGCGCAGGCTCCGGTTCGCGGCGTCGCTCGGCACGTAGGGAAATTTCTCGACGCGCCGCGCGAGCAAGAGCTTGCCGGCGGGTAGCGGCAGCGAAAACTCGATGCTCCTGAAGCGCTCGACCTCCGCGCGATGGCGCAGCGCCGCGCCGCCGAAGGTGTTCTGGCGCATGCGGTCGGCCTGCAGGCGGCCGAGGTCGATGTCGGCAAAGGCGAGCTGCGGCTCGGCCGCGAAGCGCCGCGATTCGGCGAGCAGCGTGCCGTTCTCGTAGATGAGCGCGTGGCCGTCCCAGGCGAGGTCGGTGGTTGATTCGCCCTGGCCCGCGGCGCTGTAGAGATACGCGGCGAGGCAGCGCGCCGACTGGTTCGCCACGAGCTGGTGGCGATAGCCTTCCTTGCCGATGACGATGTTCGACGCCGACAGGTTAGCGATTACCGTGGCCCCTGCGAGCGAGGCGTAGGAGGAGGGCGGCGCCGGCACCCACAGGTCCTCGCAGATCTCGACGTGCAGCACGAAGTCGCGCTGCTCGGCGAGACGGAAGATGAGATCGGTGCCGAAAGGCGCGCGCTGTCCGGCAAGCTCGATCTCACTCTCGCGCGCGGC
>VBCP01000251.1 GCA_005888925.1 Betaproteobacteria bacterium
CAATCGATGCCGCTTTGCAGGGCTTTCAGCTCCTGCAGCAGCGTGCCGCGCTGGAACAGCTTGTCCTTCACCCACACCGGCAGCGCGGTGCGGAAGGATGAGAAGCCGCGCGGCGCGAACGCGAGGTAGGTCTCGAGCAGCCGCTCGAACTTGAGGAACGGCTTGTCGTAGAAGGCGACGAAGTCGATCTCCGAGGCGCGCGTGCCGGTGGCCTCGAGGCACGAGGCGATGGCGTGGTGCGGGAAGCTCGAGTCGTGCTTCTTGCGCGTGAAGCGCTCTTCCTGCGCCGCGGCGGCCACCTGCCCGTCGACGAGCAGCGCGGCGGCCGCGTCGTGGTAGTAGGCCGAGATGCCGAGTATTTTCATCAGAAGAGCGTGTAGATGAACGGCGCTACGACCGAGCCCTGGGCGAGCACCAAGAGCCCACCGATCAGCACGGTGACGATGATGATCGGCAGCAGCCAGAACTTGCGGCGTGCCTCGAGGAACTTCCACATCTGGACGACGAGATCCATGGCAGTCCTTAGAAGAGATTCTTGAAGCTGTCGTCGGCCGGGCCGGGCGGGTCGCGGCGCTTCCAGTAGCTCGGCACGGCGGGCTCGTAACGGCGCGCGAGCGCGTCGCGCCCCGCGAGCCGCATGACGATCGCCACCGGCGTGAACACGGCGAAGAAGATGACGCCCATGACGATCGGGCTCACGACGCGGTTCAGCAGCTCGCCGAACTTCATCCACGCTCCCTTGAATGGCGCGAGCCAGTGCGCGCGCGTCAGGGTGATGACGGCGAGCGCGGCGCCGACGGCCATCATCCATGGGTGGGAGAAGGCGCCGACGAGGAAGAAAAGGATGGCGAAGGTCCAACCGAACTTGCGGTCGGACGGCATCAGGACGGTGTTCATAGCAACGGGAAAATAGCCTGCCGCCTAGGGCCGCCGTCGGGGAGCCGGGCCGGTCCGGTTGGACTACGCGGCGCCTAGAGCTTCGAGGTACTGAAGGCGCTAGGCGAGCGGCTGTCGGCGGGCTTCAAGGACGGTCCGCTGGCCGGACATGGCCAGCTGCCAGGCGCGATCGAGCACGGCCACGACCTTGCGTTCGGTGTAATGCGCAAGCACGCGCCGTTGTGCGGTGGCCGCCATGCGGACGAGCAGCGCCCGCTCGCGTGCCAGCCGTTGCATGCGCTCTGCTAGCAGAGCCGCATCGCCAACCGGAATCACAAAGGCGCACTCGCCGTCCGCACCGACGATTTCCGGCACCGCCCCGACCGGCGTCACGATGGCCGCGCAACCGACCGCCATGGCTTCGAGAAGCGCGTTCGGAAATCCTTCGCTGGAAGAGATCTGCAGGAAAACGTCGGTTTCGCGGAGCGCTGCAAGCGCTTCGTCGTGCTCCAGGAAGTCGAGCATCCTGACGCGCGCCCCGAGCCCGGCGTCGAGAATCGCCTGGCGGAGCGGCCCGGTAACGGCCATGATCGTGACCTGCGCTTTGACCTCGCGCGCGAGCAGCATGCGCAAGGCGTCGAGCAGCACGTACGCGCCCTTCAGGTGAGGCACTTCGCCGGAGCAGAGCAGGAAGCGCGGCGCCGCGGGCGGCGGCGAAGCGCGCGGCACGACGAGCGTCTCGCTGACGAAGTTCGGCAGGACGACGGTGGCCCCGGCACGGCCCAGCGGAGCGACGTAGTTCTTCCAATATTCCGACTGGACCAGGAGCACCGCTGGCTGGCGCAGCGTCCATCGGATCGCGGCGCGCGCGAGTGGACCCGACGCCTGGTGGAAGCGATCGAAGGACCCGCCGATGCGCATCACCACGGGCCGGCGCAGCAGCTTGCCCATCAGCACGTAGAGCGTCGCCTCCCAGAACGCCTGGAAGTCGCTCGCCTGGATCTGGATGACCGAAGGCCGCTGTGCGAGGACGGTCCAGGGGTAGATCGCGAGATGCCACAGGGTGATGAAGATGCCCTGCGCAACGCGCTTCAGGCCGCCGCGCAGGACCGCCGCATATCCATAGTTGTCGCCGTTTACGTTTCTCTTGCCCGGCCGCGAGGTCGTGAAAGGAACGAAGTCGTACGCCTCCCGGAGCGAGGAACGCACGACATTGCGCATGAACGTGGTCACCCCGCCTCTCGTCGGCGGCCAGGGGCCGACCATCAACACCTTGGCTCGATTGCGAGTCATTCGAGCGCGTCAGGACCGATTTGATAGCGAGCGCACCAGCTCTCGAACATCAGAAGCGCCCAAAGCGCCGCGCTCCAGTCGCGCTCCAGACGCGTGTGCTCGCCGATGAGGCGCTCCAGCGCAGCCCGATCGAATACGTGGGCCACCATGGCGCGCGTCGCGAGCAGCTTCTGACCGATGTACTCGTTGAGACCCTCCTTGAACCAGAAACCGAGCGGCACTGCGGAGCAGGTATTTCTGGCGCCCTCCCGGCAACTTGACATCGAATTTCACCTGATTCAGCAACTCGGCAAGACGATGGTCGAGAAATGGCGCCCGCACTTCCAGGCTGTGCGCCATGCTCATCCGATCGACCTTGACGAGCATATCGTCCGCGAGGCTTACGGTCTGCTGCCACAGCGTCATGCCGCCAAGCGGGCAAAGCGCATTGTCGAACATGGCGGCGAACAAGGCCTGATCACTGGCTGGCGTTGCGTGTTGCGCCAAGTACGGAGAAATCCCGGCGAGGTACTCGCGTCGGAACACGACCTGCTGCTTGGCGACGAAGCGGCTTCTCGCCTCGAGCCCGGCGTCTTCAATGTTGCGGGCCAGATGAAGGTACCTCATCCGCAGGCCGTCGCCCGCGGGTAACGAACGCAGCGCGCCTACCGCGAGAGCCCGCAACGCGGCAGGAATTTTTCGTACGCGTTCGCTCAGGATGTGGCCGCGGTAGGAATCGTATCCGGCAAACATCTCGTCGCCGCCGTCGCCCGAGAGCGCGACTTTGACGTGCCGACGCGTGAGCTGCGACAGGTGCCAGGTGGGCAGCGCGGAAGAATCGGCAAACGGTTCATCGGTATGCCAGGCGATCTGCTCGATGACATCGATGCTGCCCGGCTCGATGACATACTCGTGATGGCGGGTGCCGAACCGCTTAGCCACGTAGCGCGCGTATTCGCGCTCGTCGTAGCGCGCCTCATTGAACCCGACCGAGAACGTCTCGAGCCGGCCGTTCGCCACTTCGCTTGCCACGGCGACCACCGCGGAGGAGTCGACGCCGCCCGATAGGAAAAGCCCGACCGGCACGTCGGCAACGAGCCGCAGCCGCACCGACTCGCGCAGGATCGCCAGCACCTCGTCCATGATGCGGCGCTCGTCCATGCGATGTTGGGAAGGTCGCGGCGGCGCCCAGTAGCGCTCCTCCACCACCGTCGAGGCTCGCGCCTTGAGGCAATGGCCCGGTTGAAGGCGGCGCACGCCGCGGAAGATCGTGCGCGGGCCCATGATGTACGAATTCGTGAAGTAGTTGTAAAGCGCCAGAGGATCCAGGTGCTTCTCGACCAGCCCGGCTTCCGCAAGCGCCTTCAATTCCGAGGCGAGATACAGCACGCCGTCGCGTTCCATGAAGTACAGCGGCTTCTCGCCGAACCGGTCGCGTGCGACGAACAGCGAATTGTCGCGCAGGTCGTAAATCGCGAACGCGAACATGCCATTGAGCCGATCCAGGCATTTTTCGCCCCACGCCAGATAGGCGTAGAGCAGAACGCTCGTATCGGAGCGCTTGTCGACCGGATAGCCCGCCGCCGCGAGCTCCTCGCCGACGGCGGCGAAGTTGTAGATTTCGCCGTTGAACACGATGTACGCCTCGCCGTTTGCCGCGCACATCGGCTGCTGGCCTGCTGCCGAGAGGCCGATGATCGCGAGTCGCCGGTGCCCCATGACGACATCGCCGAGGCGCTTCTGACCGTGCTCGTCAGGTCCCCGGTGGCGGAGCGCGCCGTCCATGCGGTTCAGCAGGGCGGGTTCGGGGAGACGAGCGCCGCTCTTGGCGTAGGCCAGTACGAATCCACACATATCGAGTGACTGAAGTGCCTTAGGCCCGGGAAGCTACGTGACGGAGATGCAAACGTCCGCCGAGGGTTGTAGTTCAATTGGATCAGCTTCGATCGCAGACGATCAACGAAGCGGGGTGGCCCGAGCCCCGGCTCGCGCGGGCAGACGCCGCGTTTTTGATTCGAATCTCGAAGACTTACAGGTAGCGGGCGACGATCTGCGAGTGCGGCGCGAGCGCCCCCTTCACCAGCATCGGCAGCGCCACGCCGGCGAGCGTGAGCACCGGGAAGTACAGCAGGAAGTTCACGCCGTCCCAGGGCAGCACGCGCAGCAGCAGCCCCTTGGCGAGGCCGATCGCGATGGTATTGATGAGGTAGATGGTGAGGCTCGCGCGCCCGATCCAGGCGAGCCGGTCCTGCCACGCGGCCGGAAGCCGCCGCATCGCCCACAGCACCGGCAGCACCGACAGCGCGCCGACGAGCCACTTGGGCGCGGCGAGCGAGAATGCCAGCACCACGAACAGCGCCGTGGTGAACGCCAGCGCCACCACGCCCGCGCGCTCCCAGTGCTCGCGCCACATCCACAGCGCCATGCCGCCCGCGAAGAACGGCAGGTAGTACACGACCTCGTCCAGCATGAACAGCTTGGGCCACAGCGCCAGATTCAGCGCGAGGCCGGGGAGCAGCAGCAGCATCGGCCGGCGCCCGATCAGATGGAACAGCGCCGGGACCGTCAGCAGGTACACGCAGAGCACGTAGATGAACCACAGGAACTGGGCAACGCTCTCGGCCGGGATCAGCAGGAGCCGGGAGACGTCGCCAAGATCGCCGTGCGCGGGGTTATCGACGTACACGAAATGCGCGGCCACGAGCTTGCCCGCCAGGATCAGCACGCCGAACGCGAGGTACGCGACCAGCAGCCGCTCGACGCGCTTCGCGGAGAACGCCGCGACCTGCGGCCAGGAGGAGAAGCGCGGCAGCGACAGCGCGAACGACATGCCGGTCAGCACCATGAACAGCGGCATGTGGAAGCCGTAGATCACATCGTTGAGGTAGCTGTACCAGTAGTTTCCCTCCGGCCAGCCGCGCCCGACCAGGTGGCCGATCACCACGAGTAGGATCGCGAGCCCGCGCGCGGCATCCAGGAACTGGACGCGCGCCGCGGGCCGCGCCGCGGGGATCTCGGCGAGCAGGACATGGGACAGCCACGGCGGGGACGTGCGATCAGGGCCCCAGTAGGCCCGTACGCGTGGTTGTGCAACGCTCGCCATGGCATGCCTCCAAAAAAGCGCGCCCTCGTAGAACGCGCATGCAGGAGGCTTGCACTGGGTAAATCGCCCGCAAAGATGCTGCGCAGGCTAACCAGTTTGATCTGCCCGGAATGAGGCCCCGGCGCGACGCCGTTGCTACGCAACAATGCCGGAAGAGATAGCCCGAAAGAACGCGCCAGATGGGCGTCGGCCATTGCGGTTGTAAGGACGACTGAAAGCGGCGCGATTGCGCGCCGACCTCCTTTCGGGCAGCGAGTTACGCGGCCGGTTTTGCGGCGTAGACAATGCGGTGCCAGCCCCAGCGGCGTCCGAGCGCGGCGACCGCCGCCGCGGGCAGCGCCCGGTCAAGCGGGCCCCAGTGGTCGGGATTGTCGGGGCCGTCGGTATTGCGGCTGAGCCACTCCGCGTCGCTCATGTCGCGTGCCTGGCGCGCGAGCTCCCGATGGCGCTCGAGCTTTTGCGCCGGCAGGCCGAGCAGGCCGAGGAGCGTCGCCAGGCCCAGCACGCCGGGGAAGGCCAGCGCGCGCGCGCCGAGCTTCCCGTTCCAAAACTGCTGGACCCGACTCTGCAGCTGCTGCGTGTTTTCCGTTCTTCTACCGTCCTAGGTGGCGTGTCGGGGCCTCGGCGCGGTGCGCGCCCACAGCGCGTCGTAGGCGGCGAGGAGCTTCGGCGCCTCGTGGCGCCATTCCAGCTCTTCCAGCACCCGTCGGCGGCCCAGCTCGCCCATGGTTTTGCGGCGCTCGGGATCGTCGAGGAGCTCGACGATCTTGGCGCCCATGTCCAGGGGATCGTTGCGCGCGGCGTAGAGCGAGGCGCCCTGCGCGGAATAGCGGCCCTCGGCGAGGTCGAACTGCACCATCGGCTTGCCGAGCGCCATGTATTCCATGATCTTGTTCATGGTCGAGATGTCGTTCATCTCGGTCGCAACATCAGGATTCACGAAGACATCGGCTGTGTTCAGCATCGCCAGCAGCTCGGCGTCGGGTACCCGGCCGGTAAAAGTCACGTAGTCGGCGATGCGCAGCTCGGCGGCCATCGCCTTCATCTCTTCGAGCGAGGTGCCGCCTCCGACCAGACCGAACTGGATGTCGCGGCGGCCGAGGCCGTGCACGATGTATGAGACCGCGTGCAGCAGGTAGTCGATGCCTTCCTGGCGTCCCATGACGCCGACATAGCCCACCAGATGTTTCCTCCCGCGCTTGAGCGCCGGCACCGGGGGCTGGATCTTCAAGCGCTCGAGGCTGGGTCCGCTGCGCACCACGAACACCCGCTCGGGCGCCATGCCGCCGCGCTCGATGGCGATGCGGCGATAGGACTGGTTGGTGGCGATCGAGACGTCGGCGGTGCGGAAGGTGCAGCGCTCGAGCAGCAACATCGCGCGGTAGAGGAAGTCCTTGCGGCCGAACTTGGCGACGTAGAGCTCGGGGTTGGCGTCGTGGTGGTCGAACAGGAATTTCTTGCCGAAGAGCTTGTAGAAGCCGCCGATCAGGAAGAACAGATCCGGCGGGTTGCAGGCGTGGATGACGTCGAAGCCCCGGCTGAAAAACACCCGCAGGGACAGCACGAACGTCCAGAAGAGCGCCGCGCTGTACTCGACCAGGTAACCCAGCGCGCCCGCGCCCTCGGTGGGCAGGTCGTAGCGCCAGACGTGGATGTCGTCGATCGCCTCGAACTTCGCCTCGTAGCCGCGGCCGGTCGGGCAGATGATCGAGACGGTGTAGCCGGCGTCGTGCAAGGCGCCCGCCTCCTGCCACACGCGCCGGTCAAACGGCGATGGGAGATTCTCGACGAGTATTAGGACGCGCTTGGACGTCATCGCCTTTTAGGTAGCTCCATTCGACGTGCAGCGTGACGAAACCCGCGGGGCCCTCGGGGCCGCCGCAGACCCACAGCGTCGCCGGCTCGCCGGCGAGCGCGTCCCAGTTCACCGCCTTGAAGCCGTTCCAGGCGTTCTCGTAGCTCGTGCCGTCGCCGCGGCCGTAGCCCGTATCGCGCTCCGGCCGGACATAGAAGGTGCGCATTACTTCA
The DNA here is from genome assembly GCA_005888925.1 of Betaproteobacteria bacterium. Taxonomy (GTDB): domain Bacteria; phylum Pseudomonadota; class Gammaproteobacteria; order Burkholderiales; family SG8-39; genus SCGC-AG-212-J23. The sequence goes on from VBCP01000251.1 coordinate 7,280, forward strand.
CCCCAACGACGCGGAAGGGATCGTCGAGCAGGCGCGCGAGCAGGTACGGGATGCGCAGGCGGTTGACGTAGAAGCGCAGCGCCGAGAAGCCCGCGTCGAGGAACACTTCGCGCAGCTCCGACGCCGGCCCCTTGGAGCTGGTGAAGTACACGCCGCCGTCCTTCAGCGCGTGGCACACGCCCGGGAGCTGCGAGATGATGAGGCTCCGGCTGAACGCGACGTCGATGCTCGCCTCGGGCAGCGGGATGCGCACGCCGTCGTGCACCACGCGCACGAGGTTCGGCGGCCCGCCCAGGCGGCCCATGATGTCTTCGGAGATGTCGATCGCATAGGCGCGCTCGACGTAGCCGGCGGCGCGCCGCGCGAGGGTGCAATCGCCGGCGCCGATCTCGAGGAATACCGAGTGCAGATCCAGCGCCGCGCGCAGCTGGCGCAGCTCGCGCTCGGCGTCGCGCTCGCGCCGCGCCAGGCGCTCCGCGCTGAAGCGAAGTGCCGCCGGTGCCGGGCTTACCAGCATATGCCCTCGTAGATGCCGGCGATGGTGCGCGAGTCGGACACGCGCACGAAGTCGATGATGGTCTGGCCATCGGCGATGCGCTTGGGCACGTCGGCGAACTCGGGCGCGCCGTTGCCGATGACTAGGGTCTGCGCGTGCGCCAGCACCTCGTCGATCGTCGGCACCATCAGCCGCGAGATGTGCGGGATCTTGTTCAGGATGTAGTCGCGGTTCGCGCCGTGCAGGCAGGCGAGGCTCACGTTGCGGTCGTAGACGCGCAGGTCGTAGCCCTTGCCGATCAGCCGCTCGGTGAGCTCGACCATCGGGCTCTCGCGCAGGTCGTCGGTGCCGGCCTTGAACGAGAAGCCGAGGATGCCGATCTTCTTGTGGCCCTTCTCGATCACCGCCTGCACGCCGCGCTCGATCTGCAGCTGGTTGGACGGCAGCACCGAGGCGAGGATCGGCAGGCTGACGTCCAGCGTCTTGGCCTTGTAGAGCAGCGCGCGCAGATCCTTCGGCAGGCACGAGCCGCCGAAGGCGAAGCCGGGCTTGAGATAGTAGGGCGAGAGGTTCAGCTTCTGGTCCTGGCAGAAGATCTCCATCACCTTGTGCGCGTCGACTTCGAGCGCCTTGCACAGGCTGCCGATCTCGTTGGCGAAGCCCACTTTCAGCGCATGCCAGCCGTTGTCGGCGTACTTCACCATCTCGGCGGTCTCGATGTCGGTGCGGATCATCGGCCCGGGGAGCCTGGAGTAAATCTGGGCTACGAGATCGCCGCTCGCCTTGTTCACCTCGCCGATCACGGTCTTCGGCGGATGGTAGTAGTCGTGCACCGCGGTGCCTTCGCGCAGGAACTCGGGATTGATGCAGACGCCGAATTCCTCGCCGGCGCGCTTGCCGGAATATTTTTCCAGCAGGGGAATGACGACGCCGCGCATGGTTCCCGGGAGCATGGTGCTGCGGAACACGATCACCGGCGCGCCGGGATGGCTGGCGAGCGTTCTTCCGATCTGCTCGCACACGCGCTTCACGTATTTCAGGTCGATGCCGCCGTTCGGCTGGCTCGGCGTGCCGACGCAGACGAAGCTAAGATCGGTGTGGCGCACCGCGTCTTCCAGGTTGGTCGCCGCGTGCAGCCGCCCCGCCTTCACCTCGCCCGCGATGATCTCGCCCAGGTCCTTCTCGATGATCGGCGAGCGCCCCTCGTTGATCAGATCGACCTTGGTCCGCTCCGGGTCGACGCCGATGACTTCGTGGCCTTCTTTTGCCAACAGGCCCGCGGACACGGCACCGACGTATCCGAGACCCAACACGCAGATTTTCATAGGGAGAGAGGATGCGCGAACTTCGTTGAGCGCCGTGCCGAAGCGCGGCCGGCGCTTGTAGTCCGCCCGGGGTGACGCAAAACCCCGACTTTTTCCGCCGGCGGCGGCGCGTCTCGCAGCGCCGCATCGTTCAGCTCATCGCGTCAATAGCTCCGCCGGTCTGCGCGGCGCGCGGCTCCGCGTAGCAAAGCATGGTTCCAACGGCTGCCGGGAATCGGGGTCAGCGGCGTCCGAGACGCAGGATCTTCGCGCCGGGCTGCGGCGCCTTCGGGCGTTTCCTGAGCGCGGCTAGGGCGCGAGAGTGCTGTATCGCCTGCGACGCGAGTTGGGTCAGCAATTCGCCGTGCTTGACGCTGAAAGTGCACGAGCAGCAAAGGA
>VBCP01000252.1 GCA_005888925.1 Betaproteobacteria bacterium
CGGCCATCTTCGCCGGATCGAACCGCACCACGCTCTTCCCCTTGGTCGCCTCGGCCCACCGTGTCGCACGGTCGAGCGCCTTCTGCAGCCCGCCGCTGGAGAGATCGCTGGTTGCGCAGTATCCATAGCCGCCATCGACGACGGCAGTGAGCATCGCGCCGCGATCGACCGACAGGCGCGGCGGCTCGAGCGTGTCCTGGCGCATCGCCAGCGTTTCGCGCTGTTCCTCGTGGTAGCGCACGGACCAGAACGGCGCGCTCGAGCGCAGCGCCCGGATATCTAATGCCATGGATTTTTCAACTTGGCTGAAATCGAACGGCCGCCATTATCTCAGGTCTTGAGGCGGTAGCCGGTCTTGAAGATCCACCAGATCGCGGCCAGGCACGCCACGAGGAAGAGCGCCGTCATGCCAAGGCTCACGCCGATATGCACATCGGCGATCTCGAAGAAGCTCCAGCGGAAGCCGCTCACCAAGTACACGACCGGGTTGAAAAGCGTCACCGTCTGCCACGCCGGCGGCAGCACGTCGATCGAATAGAACGTGCCGCCGAGGAAGGTGAGCGGTGTGATGACGAGCATAGGCACGAACTGCAGCTGCTCGAAGCCGTCGGCCCAGACGCCGATGATGAAGCCGAGCAGGCTGAAGGTCACCGCCGTCAGCACGAGGAACGCCACCATCCATAGCGGGTGGTCGATGCGTAGCGGCACGAAGAAGAACGCCGTGGCGAGGATCACGAGCCCCAGGATGACCGACTTGGTCGCCGCGGCGCCGACGTAGCCGATCACGATCTCGAACGCCGAGATCGGCGCCGAGAGCAGCTCGTAGATCGTGCCGATGAACTTCGGGAAGTAGATGCCGAACGCGGCGTTCGTCACGCTCTGCGTGAGCAGCGTCAGCATGATGAGGCCCGGCACGATGAACGCGCCGTACTGGACGCCCTCGATCTGCGAGATGCGCGTGCCCATCGCCGCGCCGAAGACGACGAAATAGAGCGCGGTGGTGATCACCGGCGCGACGATGCTCTGCACCAGCGTGCGCCCGGTGCGGGCCATCTCGAAGGCGTAGATGGCCCAGATCGCGCGAAGGTTCATCTGGGATTCTCTACTCGACCTTGATGTTCGCCGCGCGAATCACTTCGGCCCACTTTCTCAACTCGGTCTTGACCACGCGGTCGAGTTCCTCGGGCGAGCTGGCCACCGGATCGGCGGTCTGCTCGATCAGCCTGGCTCGGATGTCGGGAAGCTGGACCACGCGCGCAATCTCCCTCTGCATCCGCCCAATCACCTGTCGGGGCGTCTTTGCGGGGGCGAACATCGCGATCCAGGAATCGACCTCGTAATCGGGCAGCCCGAGCGCTTCTGCGACCGTGGGGATTTCCGGCGCGCCTGGCGAGCGCTTGAGCGTCGTCACGGCGAGCGGCCTCAGCTTGCCGGCGCGCGCGTGCTCTATGACTACCGCAGCGGTCAGGAAGAGCATCGGCACGTGGCCGGCGATCGTGTCGGTCACCGCCGGCCCGCCACCCTTGTACGGCACGTGCACCAGATCGATGCCGGTCTTGAGCTTGAGCAGCTCACCGGCGATGTGCGATGGCGTACCGTTGCCCGCCGAGGCGTAGGACAGCTTGCCGGGCTGCGCTTTGGCGGTGGCGACGACGTCATTGATCGACTTGAAAGACGTCGTGGGATTCACGGCGAAGAGCTGCGGAATGCTCACGATGAGCGACACCGGAGCGAAATCGCGCTCGACGTCGTAGCCGAGCTTGTAGAGCAGCGGATTGATCGTGTGTGAAGACAGTGCGAAGAGAAACGTATAGCCGTCTGGCGCCGAGCGCGCGACTTCGGCCGTGCCGACCGCGCCGCCGGCGCCGCCCCGGTTCTCGATCACGATCGGCTGCCCCAGGCCTTCGGCTACGCGGTTCTGCATCATGCGCGAGACGATGTCGAGGCTGCCGCCCGGTGGAAACGGCACCACCCAGCGGATCGGCTTGTTTGGCCATTCCTGGGCCGTCGCCGCCGAGGCGACGAAGAGCAATGCGAAAAGAATGTCTTTCATTGGTCCGCCTATCGTTCCCGTACCAGGTCGACGAAGATGTCCTCGAGCGAGCTCTGCGTGGTCTGCAGGTCCTTGAAGGCGATGCCCGCCGCGGAGAGATCGTCCAGCAGGCCCGTGATGCCGGTGCGCTCGGCCTTGGTGTCGTAGGTGTAGACGAGCTCGCGTCCGCCGTGGGCAAGGTTCAGCCCGTACGGCGCAAGCCGTGCCGGGACTTCCTGCAACGTATCGAGGAGCTGGAGCGTGAGCTGCTTCTTGCCGAGCTTCTGCATCAGCGCGGCCTTCTCTTCGACCAGGATGATCTCGCCCTTGTTGATCACGCCGACGCGGTCGGCCATCAGCTCGGCTTCCTCGATGTAGTGCGTGGTGAGGATGATCGTCACGCCGGAGGCGCGCAGCGTGCGCACCACCTGCCACATCTCCTGGCGCAGCTCGACATCCACCCCCGCGGTCGGCTCGTCGAGGAACAACACCTGCGGCTCGTGCACCAGCGCCTTGGCGATCATCACGCGGCGCTTCATACCGCCCGAGAGCGTGACGATCTTGCTCTTGCGCCGGTCCCAGAGCGCCACGTCCTTCAGCACCTTCTCGACGTAGGCCGGATTGGCCGGTCTTCCAAAGAGGCCGCGGCTGAAGCTCACGGTCTGCCACACCGACTCGAACGGCGTGATGGCGAGCTCCTGCGGCACGAGCCCGATCAGCTCGCGCGCCGCGCGGTAGTCCTTGACGATGTCGTGGCCGCCGACCGTCACGCTGCCCGAGGAAGGCGTGACGATGCCGCAGACGATGTTGATGAGCGTGGTCTTGCCGGCGCCGTTCGGCCCGAGCAGCGCGAATATTTCGCCGTGCCGGATTTCCAGGTCGACGCGCTTGAGCGCGCTCAGCCCCGTCGCGTAGGTCTTGGAAAGCCCGGAGATGGAGATGATCGGAGACATTCGGTTAGCGCCAATCGACGGCGCCGAAGCGCTCTCTGCCCAAGTACACATAGTAAAGGCCGATCGTCGCCCGGCTCTGGGAAAGATCGCTCAGGCTTGGAAAAGTCGCGTCGCGTCGCGACCACAGGTACTTGATGGCCATCCCGTGCTCACGGCGCACGCGCGTGGTGAGCGTGAGATCCGTGCGCGCGATGTTGTCATGCCCGCCGTTGCCCGCGCCGGCAACCCTGCTCACGAAGAAGTCGCGCGCCGTCGCATCCAGCGACCAGCGATCGCCGAAGATCAGGCGCAGCGCGAGCAGCGCCTGCGGCGCAACGCCGTAGTGATAGTCGGTGTTTAGCGTGCCGTGCACCGTCCCGACGCCGGCGTAGCCCACACCCGCGAGCACCGTGCCCTGCACGGCGATCCGATCGGCGAACCTCAGCTCGCCGGTCGTCCCTAGAGAAAGCGCAGTGCTCGATACCCGAAAAACCTGTGGAGAGAGGTAATCGTAGCTTCCGTAGAGGCCCCAGATGCCGCGATAGCGCTCGCCCGCCTCGTAGTCCTTGCCGATCAGCAGGCCGCGCGTCGACATGCTCTCGACGGCGTTCGCGCTCGATGCGGTGACCTGGAAGCTGAAGTAGTCCCACGGGCGGTCGTAGTGATAGCCCGGCTTTCCCGGCAGCCCGTAGTCCATCGAGTAGTCCGCCAGCAGCTCGTTGCCCTTCACGTCGGTCGAGTTGCCGGCCTGATGAATGACCGTGCCGCTCGCGCCGACTTGCACGCGGCTGTAGTACGCGGGGTTCTTGCTGTCGAGCGCCTTGTCAAAGCGCTCGCGGAATGCCAAGCGATTGAAGCCGGTCGCTGGAGAGATTGCCGCCGCGGACAGCTCGCGCCAGTAGCTGCCGTCGCCTTTCTCGAGCACCAGGTTGGCCATGCGGAAAAGCGACTCGCCGAGAAAGCTGCCGGCAATGCCGCTCGCGATCTGGTCGTTCTTCGATGGCAGCGTGGTTTCGCCGGCGATCTCCCAGATCATGCTGCCGGCAAAGGTATAGCCCATCGACTCCCAGAAGTTGAGGCCCGCGGAGCGCGCAAAGCCGTGGTACATCGATCCTAGGTAAGGATGGCCGAGCTGATTGACCTTGTACGGGTCGTTGTCGACCACCCAGGAGTGGCGCAGATTGCGCTTGATCGTCCCCGCCGTGACCGCGTAGTCGCCGCCATAGATCCACCGGTCGACTCGGTTCAGCAGGAACTGGAAGCCAACGATCTCGGCGGCGGGGATGGCATAGCTTTTCTTGTTTTGCGTGTCGCTCGAGGAGGCGGAGCTGCCGAGATCGGGCAGCGACTGCTGGGCTAAAGCCGTGCCCGCCGCGAACACTAAACTCAGGAGGATCGAAAAGATCTCGCCAGCCCCGCGCTTCTGGAGCCCGGCGATGGAAATAATCGGCGGCATGCGGAGCCGCGATTATTCCTTAGATCGAATCACTCCTGTGTGAAGAAACCAGGGCCGAGAGCGAACCGGTGCGCGAAAGCGGATTTGCCTGCCGGCGTGACGACGAGCTTTCGCGAGTCCTCTACGGCGACGAGCCACCGCTCGTCCTTGTAGCGCCGCAGGAGCGCCGCCCCCAGCGCGCCGGCGACGTGCGGGCGCCGCTCGGTCCAGTCGGTGCAGCACCTGAAGAGCGGCCGGCGCGAGCTTTCGAGCGCGGTGAGATCGATGCCGAGCTCGCGCAGCACGGTATTCCGCGGTTGCAGCAGGCGCTCGGTGAGCGCCACGCCGAGCCTTCCCGCGAGGTGGTCGTAGCAGCAGCGCGCGAAGCGCAGGTCACGTGCTGCAGCCGGAATCTGTTTCACTCCGAGTTCGGAAAGCGCTTCGACCGCCTGCGCGACCTCGCTTCCGGCCAGGCTGAAATACTTGCAGCGCCCACGCCCCTGCCAGACGAGCAGGTTCGCGTTGACGAGCTTCCTCAGGTGCGCGCTCGCCGTCTGCGCGGTAATTCCGGCGTCGAGGGCCAGCTTCTTGGCGCTGCGCGACCGGCCATCCATCAGCGCGAGCACCATCGCGGCGCGGCTGGGATCCGCGAGCATGGCGGCGGTGGCGGCGACACGTTGGGGCTGCACGGCGCGATTGTCCCGCCCCTTGCGCGTGCGCGTCCATTCGGAACACTTCGACCGCCGTCGAACTGTTTGGGGTAGGCTCGCCTCTTCCAGGGAGGAGCACATGAAACGCAGAGAGATCCTGAAGATCGGGGCCGCAGCCGCGAGCCTCGGGTTCCCCGCCATCATTCGCGCGCAGCCGAAGGAGATCGTGATGCTCGGCCTGTGGGACCAGACCGGCGCCTTTGCCGATGTCGGGCCGCTCAACGATCGCGGCATGCGCATGGCGCTGGAAGAGCGCGGCATGAAGGTGCTCGGCCAGCCGATCAAGTACATCACCCGCGACGGCGCGACGCAGGCCGGCACCTCGACGCGGCGCGCCGAAGAAGCGATCGACGGCGAAGGCGCGCGCTTCATGATCGGCCCCTGGTCCTCCGGTGTGGCGCTCGCGGTATCCGAGGTGGCGAAGCGGAAGAAGGTGCTGCATTTCTTCAGCGGCGGCACCGAGGACATCTCGGGCGCGCGCTGCCACCGCTACTCGTTCCAGTGGGCCGCGAGCCCCTACACGGCAGCGAAGACCGTGGTCGACAACTTCATGAAGGCCAATCCGAAGGCCAAGCGCTGGCACCTGCTGGTCGCCGACTATGCCTTCGGTTGGTCGGTAGAGAAATATATCAAGGAGGTCGGCAAGACCCACGGGCTCGAGTTCGTCGGCGCCGACCGCCATCCGCTCGGCGAACGCGAGTTCTCGAACTACGTGCAGAAAGCCGCGGCCAACAAGCCCGACGTCGTGGCGATGATCAACTTCGGCGGCGATGCCGTCGCGGGCGCGCGCGAGATCTTCAACTTCGGCCTGACGCCGAAGCTCCCGCTCATCATGTGCTGGTCCTCCGGCGTCGAGGAGCTGATCCAGCTCGCCCCCGAGATCCGCGAGAACCTATGGGTCGGGAGCAACTTCTATTACACCGCGGACACGCCGGTGGCGAAGGAGTTCGTCAAGAACTATCGCGCCAAGTTCGGCACGCCGCCCGGCTACGCGCCTTCGGCCGCTTATTCGATGACGCGTCTCATGCTGGCCGGCTTCGACAAGGCGAAGTCTTCCGAGGTGGAGGCGGTGATCAAGGCGCTCGAAGGCATCGAGGTGAACGATCTGCTCGGCCGCATGCGCGTCGAGCCGGCGACGCACCAGACGCTAAGGCCCTACTTCTTCCTGCGCTGCAAACCGAAGAAGGCGATGAAGGAGGAGCTCGATTTCGCGGATGTGATCGCCACCGGCGACAGTCCGCTGCCTAAGGAATACGCCGCCTGTAAAGACATCGGCGGCTTTTGAATAAATAGAGCTAAATGGGGACGGACCCCATTTTTCTCATTTAGGTTTGAACCTCCTCCTCGGCCAGATCCTCAACGGGATCGCGACCGGGATGCTGTACGCCCTGATGGGCCTCGGCCTGTCGCTCATCACGGGCGTGCTCAACATCCCGAACTTCGCGCACGGCGCGCTGTTTGCCATCGGCGCGTACTTCCTGGTGAGCGTGGTCGGGCTGCTCGGCAATTTCTGGCTCGGGCTGCTGGTCGCGCCTATCGGCGTCGCGCTGCTCGGCTTGCTGATCGAGTACGCCGGGGTGCGCCGCCTTTACGCGGCGGGCCACGACTACCAACTGCTCTTCACCTTCGGCCTCGCGCTGATCCTGAACGAGCTGATCATCGTCATCTGGGGGCCGGTGGGCATCAGCCACCTGCCGCCGGCGATCCTACGCGGCGGCGTCGACCTCGGCTTTACGTTCTATCCGAAGTACCGCCTCTTCGTCATGGCCATGGCCGGCTTGCTCGTCGTGGCGACGTGGCTCTTCCTCGAGAAGACCCGCTATGGCGCCATCATGCGCGCCGGCATCGAGAACAAGGAAATGGTCTCGCTGCTGGGCATCGACATCCACTGGCTCTTCACCGTCGCCTTTGCGCTCGGCGCCTACCTCGCCGGCATCGCGGGCGCGCTCACCGCGCCGATCCGTGGCCTCTCGCCCGGCATGGGCGTCGACATGCTCGGTATCGCCTTCGTCGTCGTGGCGCTCGGCGGGCTCGGCAACCTGCTCGGCGCCATCGCAGCCGGACTTCTTATCGGCGTGGCGCAGGCGGTCGTCGCCGCGTACTGGACCGAGGCGTCGACCGCGGTGATCTTTGCGGTGATGGCCGCTGTGCTGCTCGTGCGGCCGCAGGGATTGTTCGGCATCCGATGAGAGCGCTCGTTCTGATCCTCGCCGCGGTGGTGCTGTTGCCATTCATCGTCCGCCCGGCGATCGCCAGCGAGATCTGGATCTTCGCCATCTTCGGCCTCGGGCTGAACCTGCTGCTCGGCTACACCGGCCTGCTCTCCTTCGGCCAGTCCACGTTCTTCGGCTCCGCGGCCTACGTGGCCGGATACCTGCTCAAGCACTACGCCATCGGCGTCTTTGCAGCGCTCGGCATCGGCGTCGCGGTGGGTGCGATCTCCGCGCTGCTGGTGGGCTACCTGTGCGTGCAGCGCTCGGGCCTGTACTTCATCATGCTGACCTTCGCACTGAACCAGCTCTTCTACTTCATCGCCTACCAGTGGACCACCGTCACCGGCGGCGAGGACGGCATGCCGGGCGTGCCGCGACCGGCGATGCTCGGCATCGATTTCCGCGATCCGGTGGCGTACTACATTTTCGTCTCGGTGCTCTTCCTGCTCTCGCTCTGGCTGATGAAGCGCATCGTCGACTCGCCGCTCGGCAAGATCCTGCAGGGCATCCGCGAGAACGAAGTGCGCGCTGAGGCGGTCGGCTACCACGTGCCGCGCTTCAAGCTGCTCGCGTTCGTCATCGGCGGCGCCTTCTCGGGCCTGGCCGGCGTGCTCTACGCGATGCTCTTCGGCATCGTGCCGCTCGAGGCGATCGGCTTCGTCACCTCGGGCAACGTGGTGTTCGCCACGCTGATCGGCGGCTCGGGCTCGCTCTACGGCCCGATCATCGGCTCGTTCGTCTTCATCTGGCTCTCCGAGTCGATGAGCGTGGTGTGGGCGCGCTGGCCGCTGCTGCTGGGCGTGGCGTTCATCGTCGTGGTGCTCTTCTTCAGGGGCGGCGTAGTCGAAGCCTGGGACCGCATATGGCGCTTCTCGAAACGCACGACCTGAGCAAGGCGTTCGGCGCGCTCACCGCGGTGAACGCGGTGAGCCTGCGAGTCGAGGCCGGCACGCTGCACTCGATCATCGGGCCGAACGGCGCCGGCAAGACCACGCTCTTCAACCTCCTCACCGGTACGTTCCCGCCAAGCGCTGGGCGCATCGTGTTCGACGGGAGCGACATCACCGGCACGCCGGCGCACCGCATCGCGCACCTCGGCCTCGCGCGCTCGTTCCAGCGCACCAACGTGTTTCCCGCCTTCTCGCTGCTGGACAACGTCTGGCTCGCCGCCTTCGCCTGCAGCAAATCGTGGCGCGGCCTCTTGTGGCGGCGTGCGGACCGTTATCCCGAGGCCACCGCTCAAGCGCGCGCGGCGCTGGCCGATGTCGGCTTGGGGGAGAAGGCTGACCAACCGGCGCGCGAAATCTCGCACGGCGAGCAGCGCCAGCTCGAGCTCGCCATCGCGCTCGCTGCGGCGCCGCGCGTGCTGCTGCTCGACGAGCCCGCCGCGGGCCTGTCACCCGAGGAGACGCGCAGGATGGTGGCGCTGGTGCGCGCGCTCAAGGGCCGCTACACCATCGTGCTGATCGAGCACAAGATGGACATCATCATGAACGTGTCGGACCGCATCTCGGTGATGCACTTCGGCAGCCTGATCGCCGAAGGCACGCCGGAAGAGATCCAGCGCAACGCCGAGGTGCGGCGCGCCTACCTGGGAGGCGTAGCCGCGTGATCCTCGAAGTGCAGGCGATCGATACCTATTACGGCCTCGGCCACATCCTGCATGGCCTCTCCATAAATATTTCGGATGGGGAGATCGTGGCGCTGCTTGGCCGCAACGGCGCCGGCAAGACCACCACGCTGCGCTCGATCACCGGCCTCACGCCGCCGCGCAAGGGCACCATCCGCTACAAGGGGCGCGACATCGCGGGAATCGATCCGCACCGCATCTCGCGCTCGGGCATCGCGCTCGTCCCCGAGACGCGCGGCATCTTCTCGTTCTTATCCGCCCGGGAAAACCTTTCGATCGCCCGGCGCAAGGGTTCGCG